>WQXD01000030.1 GCA_009785015.1 Oscillospiraceae bacterium
ATATTTTCAAATATATTATCTTCAATATAATCAAGTGCTTTGTTGAGAGTTGCAACCCAGTCCATACTATCGCCTCCTTCCAAAATTATTATAGCATGGTTTTTCAAACAGTTCATGTCTTAAAATGATTTGATTTGTCCCGCAAAATATAAATTCATACTCATACCCGTTTCAATATATTCGCGCCCAAATATAAATTCCGTACCTTATATTCATTAAACAATTTCCATTTTCATTTCAATTTCATCGCGTCCAAGGAATGCGAACGCAGCCAAATATATGGTTTTACCGCGACCGATGTACTTTGTGTGATAACTCCGCTCTTTTATCTGCACCATTCCCTCGTTCAACGCCGCTGTAAATAATTTTTCTTTTTCCGCTTGGTTTGTTTCAGGAGCGCAGTCTTTGTATTTGAACTCCATGACGTAGACTTTGTCTTCCATTTCCAAAACCGCGTCAATACGCCCTTTCGACGTCGAAACTTCAGCGTCCGTGTCGAACCCGAGCACGCTCATCACCGCGTAAAATATCGAATGATAATACGCTTCGCGGTCGATATGCAGCTGATAGGGTATAGATGCGAACAGGCTGCGCAGCAAATCGAGCATCTTCTGTAGGTCGCCGCTATGCAGCGCGTCCGTGATTTCCAACTGCGTCCGGTCGGCGTGCATGTTGCCGCTCTCGGTGAACGCCGACAACACGTGCAGGCTAAACGCTTTCCTCACCTCGCGGTTCGGCATTTCCAGAATATATGATGCTTCTTCAAATCCCGAGAGTATCACTTCTTTTATGGTGAGATACCCGGTTTGGAACAGTATCAGTTCCGGATCTATTTTGTCAAGCTCCACAGTATCGAGCATCATTTCGGTTACCCTGAGGTTTTTCATATTCGTGTACGCAGACGGCTGCTGCTTCATTATATTCAACAGGAAGCTCGGAGTGCCGCTGACATACCAGAACGCCGCGAACCGTTTTTTGAAGAAAAAGTTGAGCAGCGAAAACGGGTTGATCACGCGCGTTTTGCCGTCCCACGAATAACCGTCGTACCACGCGAGTATTTCGTCGTATAGGCTGTCGCACTTTTTGCAGCTGTCGAGCGCCTGCAGGCTCTCGATGTGCTCGCCAAAATAGCGGCTGAGTTCGTCCTTGGTGATGCCGCATATGTTCGCATATTCATTTATCAGGGTAATATCCAGCAAATTGTTGAGTTCGGAGAACAACGACGTTTTCGTGAATTTAGAAACGCCTGTAAAAAACGTAAACCGCAGGTGTTCGTCCATCGACTTCAATATGCCGTAGAAATTTTTCAATACTTTTCTGTTCTCCGATGCTGTCTCTAAGTTGTCTATATGATCCAGTATCGGCTTGTCGTATTCGTCTATCAGCACCACCACGCGTTGGTTGTATTTTTCGTGTAGTTTTCTGATAAGATATTTGAACGTATCGGACGGGACATCGTCGTCCGTATCAAATCCTTCTTTTTTAATGCGAAATTTTAATTCTTTCAAAATGGAACGTTCCAAAACGTCCGGATTTTTAGTCGATATATCGCTCATATCAATACGGACCACGGGATATTTTGCATAATCGTAGTCCGATTCGTATATCCATAGCCCACGAAACAATTCTTTATTCCCCGCGAATACTTCGCCGATAGTGTTCAGCAGCAGCGATTTTCCGAACCGCCGCGGGCGCGACAGAAAATAACAGCTCGCGCCGTTAATGAGGTTGTATATATACTGCGTTTTGTCTGCGTAAACATAATCGCCTTCGATTATTTTTGCGAAATTTTGTATTCCGAGCGGCAACTTTTTCATACAACGACTTCCTTTCATTTACACATATAGTGAAAAGGGTCAAAGTGACCCTTTTCACTTTTGGATTTATGCCTTATTTTGGATTCAGCCGTTGGCCCTCTCGAAAACGCCTTTGATAAACGGGTTGGGGTCGATTATGTCGCCGGGATTGTTGGTGATAATCGTGGGGATCGTGTTGTGGTCGTCGTAAATTTTAAGACGCATATATTCGTCCTCGTTTCGTCCCGAAAGCCCCGCGTATCCTATCGTTTTGCACAAGCTTCCGAGTATGAATTCGTTTACCGCGCAGTCGCCGCCGCACCGGGGCAGCTCAGGAATGGAATGATGCCCGCTTCTGTATAAATGCATTTGCGCAAATGACAGCCCCTGCGCCGTGATTTCGTTCAATCCCTCGCCGCCTATCGGAAGCCCGCCCTGTATTTCGCCGAGCATTTTTATCAGATCGCCTATCCCTTCGGTGCTCGTCCTGCCCTCGACTATCGCGTTGTGCAGGTTGTAGGTGCAAAGCGTGACGTCGACAAAACATGCCGCGACCGGATAACTGTCCGCAACTTCGCGCACCCTTTTATACAATTCGCTGTGCCACATCGACAGACCCGTGTGTATTTTGGTCATAATGTTGTACGGGCGGTTTCGGGGGTCCGTCTTCGCGTATTCGGTCCACGGCACGCCGAGATATCTGCCGTTGTCCCAGCCCCAGCCGTAAACTGTTTTGAGGTCGATATGCTGCATCAAAAAATCCGAGAACATCGGATAAACCGGGTGCGACGGGTCAATTTCCATGGCGTTCATGTGAGGGGCTATCTTAAAGCCGAGTTTCGCGCCGTGCTGTATATATTTGACCGCCGCCGCACTCGGGGCATAGTCCGGGTAGTTCTGGTCATATTTGAAATCGCGCCAGTTCGCCATGTGTATGAGCACTTTGTTCGGGTCGGTTTTTTGCGCGATCGCGTCGAGCACATCCGTATTGCTGTCAGCCCAGCTCACCGCCATTTTTATATCCGGCAGCCAGGCGGGCCGTTTCGACTTTTCCTTTTCGAGCCCGTATGTCTTATACAGCCACTCCCTATAGATTCCCGCGGGCACTTTCCAGCCGCCGTCATAGACGTTGATCCGCCATGTCAGCCCTCCCGCCGACTTGTTGTTGTCGAGGGGCCCGAATGCCTCGCTGATCAAAGCGATCCTGTGCGGATCCGCGGCATTTCCGGTGACAAGCTGTTTTGGCAGATACTTGTCGTCGCGGCAATGCACCCAGAACCCGTCTTTGGTTTCGCCGCCGCTTTCGAATATGATCAATCCGATTTCCCAGCTTATGGGCCATTCATATACCGCGCCGGGCTCGTTTATCGGGTCGCCGGTGCCATAGCCGCAGTAAAGCGGGTCGTCGAGCTTTACCTTCAGTCCCTGACAGGTCGGCGTGAGCGCGTATAAATCCTTGTCTATACCTTTGATGGAGAAAGCGCAGCCTTTCACCCCCGGCCTGCCCGAGGTCGCCGACGGGCGTATCAAAATATCGCCGGTTTCCTCGTCCGTCGAAATATATGTGACCCCGTCGCCGTACCAGCTGTGATACACAAATTCGGCGCGTTTTTCGGAGAGGAGGTGACATTCGACGGATCCGGTGTCCAAACGCTTCGCGCCCCCGTTTGACCAGGTGACATAAACCCCGGCTTCCGAAGGAGTTGTTTCTATATATTTCCGTTTTGTGATTTTGGATGTGAGCGAAGTGATGATTCCGTTTTCAAAAGTCGCGGTTTGGGTCGAAGTTTCAACTGTCAGCACGTTGTTTTCCAGTGTAAAAATGTCCGGCATAGATAAATTCCCCTTTCATGTTACGATAAATTTTACCACCTTCCCTATTTCGCGTGAAAATGGGGGAGATAATCCTTATGGGTCTCCAATATGCAGTCCGCGATTTTTTCGGCGGTTTGCCTGTTTGGGGCAGTCAGGTCGGCGATCAGCGCCTGTATGACCATATTCCTGTCGCCGCTAAGCGACGCTTCGACGGTCAGCGCGTGAGAGGCCGTGATGCGCTGTAAAATGGCGTTGAGCCCCGCGGGCAGCTCACCGCAGTTATACGGGTGGAAGCCCGAGCCGTTTACAAGCGTGGTCACTTCGAGTACGGCGTCCGAAGGCAGGTTTGGGACAATGCCCCCATTCGGCAGATTTACCGTCCGCTCCACGGCTTTGCCGCTGCCCAATGCCGCCATGGTCACATCGATGAATAAATCCTCATCGCGCAGCACCGAACCCGCCGCGGTCCCCTCGGGCAGCACAGTCAGCGCCTTATGCCCGTAAGCCTGCGCTTCCATTTCGGCGCATACATCGTCCCAGTGTTTCGCGTAATGCTCGAAATCATGGCCGCCGTCCACGCCGAAAGTCTTGCCGTAGTAGGCGCCTTTTGCCAGTGAGAGCGGCATGAATTCGCAGATATGGCCGTCGCCGACCGCCGGAAATGCCCCGAATGTCTCAAACAATTCCCAGGTGAACTGGCCCCCCACGCGTTTTGAAGGGTCGTTTGCCATGACATTTCTGACCCGGTCCCATACGCTCTTGCCGTTATGGGTGAACTCGGTGATCCATGTGAAGTGATTCACACCGACCGCTTTGCTCCAGGTTTCTTCGAAAGGCACCCCTATGACGTCCGCCAGCTGGCGCTGTATGGCCGTCACTCCGTAACATAACCCGATTGTCTTTATTTTGCTGTATTTGTTCAGCGCCCGGCAGTTTACCGACATGGGGTTGGTGAAATTCACAAGCAGCGCCCCCGGGCACAGCTTTTCCATGTCCGCCGCCACTTCCAGCAAAACGGGGATCGTGCGCATCGCCCTTGACAGGCCGCCCGCCCCGAATGTGTCGCCCGTGCTTTGGTATATATTGAATTGCCTGAATGCGAACACATCCCGTTCCCACGCTTTTCTGCCCCCCACTCCGATTGTCGAAACGACCGCGTCCGCCCCGCCCAGAACGTCAAGCCGGTTGACCGAACCGGTGATTTTGATTCCGGATTTGTAATACTGCGTCAGCCTGCGGCCCAAATTCAAGGCGACATCCAAGCATTTCTCGTCGATGTCGACCATTTTGATTTCCCAGTCGCCGCCGTATTTGATGACGCTCTCGACTATGCCTTTGGTAAAGTATGTGCTGCCCACTCCGAGCAATACGATATTTTTCATACTTGCAAATCCTCCCGTTTTTTAAATTATTTCAGACGCTTTTGATTATTTTTAGAATGCGCCTCTCGCAGTCTTCGCTTATCAGCGGTTCAAGGGCGGGCCCTTCCATTATTGAAACAGCCGTTTCCCTCGCCCTGTCACAGTCGCTTTTCTTGTTCCACTGGCTGTATGTCTCGCGCGAGAATATATCCGGTTCCCACACGCAGTCCCGCGCGTTTTCCGCCGTATGCGGATGAGAAGCGAAGAAAGTGTCCTCCCGCGCGCAATCCCTTATCGTTTCAAAAGCGAGATCGGCTTCGCCTGTACCGAAGCCCCGGAATACGCGTTTTAGATAACCGGCGGCTTCGTTGTCCAACACCATCTGCACCGGCGAGTGAACTTCGTCCACCGACAAAAGCCCCGCGGAAATATTGCCGGTTCGGCCCTTTGATATATTGAAAACCGCCGCGCTCATCTTCTGAACTCCCGCCTCGTATGACGGCACTTTCGCGTCGGACAGCCCGCCGCTCATCCAGAAGGGCAAGTTGTAATGACAGGCGATATCCGCCGTCGCGTTGTTTACCAACAGGCGTTCGGGGCGGCCGTACTGGAAGGCGCAGGTGCGCATGTCCAAAACCGCCATGCCGCAGGATATGCCGAAATATCTGTCCCCGTACAGAGCCGCCCGCAGAATCGACAAAAACAACTGTTCGGCTATATTTTGCGATATGGCGCCCGCCGGCGTGAGCGGATTTTTTGCGGGTTGTATTCGCAGACGAGCGAAGCGAGTTTTTCATGCGCGGCCGAAACGCCGCAATCGTTTAAAATGCGAAACGAAGCCGCGACGATGTTTTCGATATCGGAGGCCTGCGTGAATTTGACTCCGTCATACATAAAATACGCCCCCTTTTTAATACGTTTCAGTATATGATATACGGCACGAGATTGCCGGGATTGTCGGGGTCTTTTCCGCGTGAAAGCGCGAAATGGTGCGCAAACGACTGCATGACGAAGATAAAGTGCAGCGCTGTTATTTCTTTTTCGTAATCGCCGTCAAGTGAAAACGCATAATCGGCCCAATCGGCCCCACGCGGCGCCACCGCGTACACTTTCGCGCCCGCCGCCCGTATTTCTCCGGCGATTTTTCGCTCATGCTCCGCAAAGCCGCCCGAGCATACAAAAACCGCCGTTTTCGGCCCTGCGGTGACAATGGGACCGTGGCGGTATTCGAGGAGCTGAAAATAGTTCGCGTCGAACTGCGCCATTTCGATGACTATATACGCGCCCTCGACCGTCAAACCGTACTGCGCCCCGCTTCCCAGCGTGACAAGCGAATGCACCTTTGACGCATCCGCTATTTCGCGCGCTGCCGCCTCGTGTTTTAAATACAGCGACGGCGCGTTTTGCAGATATTTTTTCAGATTTTCAATTGACGCCGGGTCGCCTCCCGCAATCGCCGCGATTGTGAGGCATGCCATATACAGATTGGAAAAAAAGCGCGTCTGGCAGACGGAGCCCTCGTTTGCCCAGCCGATATTTAAGGCCAGGTCGGATTTATGGGCGAGTTCGTTTTCGGCGTATCCGATAATCGACAGCACGCGGCAATCCGGATATATCGACTTTAAAACATCGACCGCGTCGAGCAGTTCCTTGGTGCGCCCGGAGCGCGACGGGCATATGAAAACCGGATTGTCGTATGCCCCGCGAAATTCATCGGGGCATAAAACGACCTCCGACGCCTTCACGGCATAGGCGCGGCGCCCTGTTTTTTGCTTCATCGTCTTGTGCGCCGAAAGCGACATCCAGTAACTCGACCCGCAAGCCACAAACACGATATCCCCGGTATTTTGGCCGCTCGAAAAAAAATCGGCGATCTGAGCCCTGTTTTCTTCGATATAGCCGAGCGTTTGCCCAAGGGCTGTATATTGTTTATGTATTTCCTCATGTGACAGATATTGTTTTTCCATAATTGTGCCCCCCTTCCGTTTGATATACATATTTTAAACCAAAACCGCAAAAATGTCAAGCGTTTTGCCGGGAAAATAACGGCTTTCATAATAACTTTCAAAAAAATAAAATTCATATTGAAGTTTTCAAAAAAACATGATATAATGTCAACAAAGGGTATAGCCCGAAAATAATGAACCAGAGCAGGAAATTGAAAGGAATTAAAAATGAACATAAAAAGAACGCTTACCGGAATCTTTATTGTTTCGCTCCATGCAAAGCCTGATTGTGAAACGGCGATACTTTGCATGGAGGTTAAAAAATAAACCCTGTCGCCAATAGTATCTGCTATTTCATGTGTTTAGGTTTTGCTCCATACATTTTCAGAACATAACTTTTACTCGGAGGAACATACATGAAATATCAAAACGCGGACGCCGTATTTCCAGTCGCACTTCTTGCGGAAATTCAAAAGTACGTGCAAGACGGCATGATATATATACCCAGAGCCAAAGAGAACCGCAGGCAATGGGGAGAAAATACCGGATGCCGAAAATATATCGCGGAAAGAAACGATGCGATGCGGAAGAAATTCCGAACGTCAGACAGCATAGACGCACTCGCTGACGAATATAATTTGGCGGTGGAAACGGTAAAAAAAATTGTTTACGGCAAATAATACATAGGCCTTCATATAAAATGAGGGCTTTTTTTATGCCGAAAATTATTTAAATTGTTTTGGGTATATACATATCGTCATAAATCATGTATAATTAAATTAAAGAGGTAAAATTATGGAAAATAAAAAATATAACGTATTAAGCGCGGTTGCCATTTGCGCAAAATGCGCGCCTGCTGCGACAATTGCGAATGTCATCTTAAATGTAATAAGCGGCATTTTGGCCCCGGTTATGGTGTATGTCGTGGCTGTATTTGTCGATTCGGCAGTCACTCTTACTTCAAGCGAGCCGCACACTAAAATACTGCTTATCAGCATCGCGGCTATGGTTATCTGGTACACATACAATCAGTTAAGCCCTGTTCTCGGCAGGCTTTTGACCAAAAATACAGAGAATAAACTTAAAATCAAACTGCGTCCGCTGATGGTAAAAAAACAGGCAAGTTTAAATTTTGAATCGATGGAAAATGACAAGACGCTTGATTTGATTGAATTTGTATCTCAAAACACGGAAGCGAAATTCGTGGGGGTTATGTCAAGTTTCATTTCGTCAATGAGTTTAGTCATTCAAATGGCGGGGATTTTGTCAATCCTGCTTTCGTATGTCTGGTGGGTGCCGCTTATCTTTTTATTCGGGGCAGTCCCATTGATTGTTTTGTCGTTCAAAGGCGGGAAAAAAATATATAAGTCATACAAAAAAGTCAGCGTATTAAGCCGAACGATGAATTATCTGTCGGAAATTTTATGCTCAAGGGAATCAAGCGCGGAACGGACATTATTCGGATATACAAAGGCAATAAACGAAAAATTCAGAATAACTCACTTAAAACGCAGCAACTTGAACACAAAAACAATCGCTGTTGAAATGACTCAATCAAAGGCTTGCAGTATTGCATTGAATATATTTGTTTTAATCGCGATGTTTTCAATGATAAATCAAGTCGCGGATAAAACAATTTCGATAGGTTTATATATCTCTATTACCGGGGCTATGATCAATTTAATCGGGATTTTATCAAATGCGCTTTCGCAATTAATTTATGACCTGTCGGAATATATCGAGTATTTTAAGGATTTTACCCGGTTTTTCGCGTTGCCCGGCAATGAAAATGTACTTGAATATACAAAAAATAATGCAAATTTCGAGGGGATGATTATAAAAAATCTGTGGTTCAAATATAAAGACACGGACGATTATGTATTAAAAGGCGTAAATTTACATATCGAAAAAGGCAAATCTTATTCTTTGATAGGAAAAAACGGCGCGGGCAAAACAACGCTCACGAAAATCATCACGGGGCTTTACAGGGATTTTGAGGGTGAAATAATCGTCAACGGCAGGGATATAAAAGAGTACGGTTTGAGCGAGCTGCGCGATATATTTTCCGTCGTTTATCAGGATTACGCCAAATATTATATATCATTATCGGATAATATCACATTCGGGGCTGATTCCGATAATTTTGAAGAGCTTGCCAAAATAGTGGAATTGGACGGCGTGACCGGCAAACTGCCCCAAGGCAAAAAAACTCCGCTCGGAAAAATTTTTGACAACGGAACGGACATATCGGCCGGCGAATGGCAGAAAATCGCCATTGCGCGGAGCGTTTACAGGGATTGCCCCTTTATGGTTCTCGACGAACCGACGGCAAGTTTGAGCCCCATGACGGAAACTAAAATCTACAACAAATTCGCCGAAATATCCGCGGGTCATACTTTGCTGCTGATTAGCCATAGGTTAGGCTCGACAAAGCTTTCGGAAAAATTGCTGGTACTTGACGGCGGAAAAATCGCCGAGGAAGGCTCTCACGGCGAATTAATACAAAAAAACGGGATTTACGCCGAGATGTTCGGCAGTCAGAGGAGCTGGTATGATGAATAAAAAACTTCCCGTGTTCAAACTTGTAATAAATACAATACGTCATTCATGGAAAGCTCATCCGGCAACATTCACCGCATTGATATTCGGTTCGTTGTTTTTATGCGCGGTACGGGTGTTTGAAATTTACGCCATGCGCTTTTTCTTTGACGCGGTTGCAAATTTCGCGGACAACACAAGTTCTTTCGACGATGTAATAACGGCAGCCCTGCCGATTGCCGCCATTATGCTGATGGGCCCGGTTATAGATATCGCGGAATATTTGGCGCAGGGATATTTCTGGCGCAGGGGCGTAAATTATTTGCAATCGCTTTTTCATCTGCGCACAGGTAAAATGCCGATGGGTGATTTTGAAATTTCAAATACTTTCAACGATATGCAAAAAGCCTTGCAGGGAAGCGACGAAGCTCCGTCCTTAGGCCGTTCGATTATACAGTTCTTATTTCATAATCTGCCGTTTTTTATCTTCACTTCGATTTTTTTGTTTACAGTAAAACCGTTGTTGATTTTCGCCATGATGTTTATATTTCTTTCCGTATTGGTTTCACAGGTAATACGCGCTGAAATAATCTTTAAATTTGAAAATGAAACAGCCGGATTAAAAAGGCAGACGCAGTATTTTGAGAGTTGCATTACTTCAAAAGAGTATTTCAAGGAAACGCGCACTCTGGGCGTATTCGATTATTTTTATAAAAATTTTATTGATTTGACAACGCTTTTAAATAAAAAATCCATGCGGGCGGAAAAGAAAATCGCATTTGTTGAAACATTGCTTCGGCTTTTTAATATTATCGGTTATGCCGGGATTCTTGGATTATTGTTGTATTATATTTTCGACGGGGCGGTTTCAGTCGGAGCTTTTGCGGCTGTGTTTTATTCCGTGGGCGAAATAAATAACGTATTGAGAGGTATGGTCGAAGATATAGGGGAGGCTATGAAATATCTGACCACGACTTCGTTTTTGTTGAATTTTCTTGAAGAGCAAAAAGAAGAAAAATGCGCCGAAACGCTTGATAAATCTGTTGATATTGATATTAAAGACGTTTCGTTTACATATCCCGGAAGCGACACAACCGTGCTGAAAAATATAAATCTGAAGATAAAACAAGGCGAAACGCTTGCGATAGTCGGCGAAAACGGCGCAGGGAAAACCACTCTCACCAAATTGATCACAGGGCTGTATCAGCCCTCCGGCGGCGCAATCTTTTACGGTGACAAAGACATTAATTTATACGCGCCCGAACAGCGCTATGAAGCAATATCAAGCGTATTCCAGAATTTTATCAGATATAAGCTGACAGCGGGTGAAAATATCAGAATCAGCGACATGTCGTCTGATATGCCTTTGAATGAAATGAATGAAATTTTGACTATGGCGGAAGTGCCGCAAACTAAGTTTTCAAACGGTTTGGACACCATGTTGTCAAGAGAATTTGACGGCACGGAACTATCCGGCGGCGAATGGCAGCGCGTTGCCATCGCAAGGGGATTTTACCGCGCGCATAATGTGATTGTTTTAGACGAGCCTACCGCCGCTATCGACCCGATTGAAGAATCAAATATTTTTAGGTTATTCAAGGAATCCGCACGCGGTAAAACAGCCATTTTGGTAACTCACCGTCTTGGTTCCGCCAAAATAGCCGATAAAATCATCGTAATGGAGAACGGTGAAATAATAGAAGCCGGTACTCATACCGAATTGACAAAACGGCAGGGCAAATACTCTTTTATGTTTTCCGAACAGGCAAAATGGTATAACAGGTGACGCAACGATCACTTTTTTCTGACGGCATCGGTCATTTCAAGGCCGGTGTCATAATCGAGCTGCCTGGGCTCGTACTCTTCGTTTTCCCTCTGCCGCGTCATCCCCGTATATGCCCAAGCCGGCGCTTTCGCGCCGCCGCGCCACGGCCTGTTTTCCCAGTAATACCCCCGGAGCGGGTCGCGGGTGGTGTTTTGCCATGCAAGCAAAGCATCGTGGAGCCGGTTCCGTATCTCTTTCGCTTCGTCGCGACAGATGAGATTACACATTTCGCCGGGGTCTTTTTGCAGGTCGTATAATTCGTCGGACGACAACAGGTTCAGCACAAGTTTGCAGCGTCCGTCATATACGGCCCTCATCGGCTGAAACCCGCCGAATCCGTCGTGGTCGATTTCGTAGCGCCCGAACTCTATGAAAACATACTCGTTTACGCGATGGCTCAAATCGCGCATTGCGGGCACGAGCGTTTTGCCCTGCAGCAGTTTCGGCAAAGGCAGCCCCGCGAAATCGAGAATTGTCGGAGTTATATCGATGTGCGACACGGGTGCGTCATATATTGTTCCGGGAGAAGTCAGGCCTTCGCAGCTGACGATAAAGGGAACCCTGGC
Source organism: Oscillospiraceae bacterium (assembly GCA_009785015.1). The sequence continues at coordinate 11,848 of WQXD01000030.1, forward strand.
TATCTCTTCGTATGCCGCCGGCCCTTTTCCGCTCAGGCGGTGCGATTTCAAAAAATCGCCGTGGTCGGATGTATATATCACCAGCGCGTCGGAGGCGTACTGCTTTACTGCGTCGTAAACCCTGCCTATTTCATTGTCGATAAACGTGTTGCAGCCGAAGAAATACCTGTCGTTTATTTTCACTTCCGAGCGGTCTTCATTCAGCGCCGCTCCCGCCCACACCTTTTGATGATCCGGCTTTTCGGCGAGCGAATCACGCACATTCGAAGACACCGGAAATTGGTGATCTTCATACATCGACGAGTACGGTTCGGGGCAGACGCTCGGCCCGTGCGGCTCGTCGTATGACACGACGAGAAGATAATCGTTTTGAGTGTGAGTTTTCAAAAACTCCACGGCTCTGTCGGTGCAGCGGTGCCCGAACGTGAAATCCGCCGTCACGCCGTTTTGCCGCATGACCTCGGCGGAACGCGAATTTCGCCTTTCTTCCGGGGACAGTTCTTCGAGGTAATTGCGCATATCGTACCAGTATTTTTCGTCCCAGCCGTCAGGACACCTGCCCACTCCGAAATAGTCTCCGCCGTCCAAATGCCACTTTCCGATGTACGCCGTATGGTACCCGTTGTCCCCGAGCCGCTGCCCTATAGTTTTTATATTTTCATACAGCGGGACGCTGTTGGTGCATACGCCGTTTGAGTGCGGGAACAGCCCCGTGAATATGGCGGAGCGCGCCGGACCGCAAACGGGCTGCGCCGTGTACGCGTTTGTAAACCGCAGTCCGTCCGCCGCTATTTCGTCTATTCGCGGCGTTTTCAGCCCCGTACCCCCATGCGGCATGGTTTCGCCGTAACAGCTCACCATGTCAACTCGCTGCGTATCGGTCATTATCACGACTATTTTTTTCGACATTTTTGTTTTGCCCCCTGTCTCGTTTGATTTGTATAAATTGTAACACAAAATCGGCGGGAAGTCAACGGGCAAATGTGAATAAAAAAATACTCGCCAAGAGGCAAGTTTAAATAAGTAACATGAGTTCGAAAAAAACAATGAATTATGCCGATTTTACGCGGCGTTTATCGTAGGGGACGCGCCCCTGCGCGTACCGTGTGCGGAATTTGATTTTGCGCTTACGGTTGGATTTATCGGCGGGCTGTCGGGGACGCATACCCTACTTATGTCTCGTCAGCGTCAGCGAAGTCGTTTAGGCCCGATCTCTCTATTATAGCGAGATACTCATCGGCATCGAGGAAATCCAATGCCCCGCTTTTTATGTCCGCTATGCTCGTGAAATATTCGGCAAATATTTCGGCGTTGTTTTTCCCGCTCAGCAAACTCATTTCCTTCGAGGTGTACTTGAAGTCCCATTCTGGAAACCTATCAGCAAACAAAAAGGTACACTCCATGGTTCCGTCGCGCAGCAGCGCATACGTGTCGTAGCCTACGGAAAACAGCACAAAATCTTGCCCTTCCTCAATGTATCTGTTTACTTCGGGTAAGGGACCCATAGTGCCACAAAGTATTTCGCCATTGTAAAAAGACTGGGCCACAGTTTCCTTGACGACACCGCCGCTCATTAGAAAATAGTATTCTCCGCATATTTCATTTCGCTCAAAAACTATCGTTGGGACAGGACCAACCACCCGCCAATCCGCAAAATCCTCCTCCGTGAAACCAGACCCCTCAAAGTTCATCGATATTAAATACAATGCGATACCAATACTACTTTTGACATCGAAATCGTATGGTCTGAACCCGTCAACGACAAAGGGATTATAGAGATTTTCGATGCCGAAGGACTCAAAAAAAACATCGGAACTGCCCGCCACGCCGGGCATCAACAACAAAACAACGACCAACACCGGCAAAAGAACGGCGCTTTTGATTTTCTTTTTCATATCTTTGCCCTCACTTTCATCACCTGCGTGTAACGAATGTTAACGATAATTATAGCGTAGGCAGATAAAAATGTCAAGCGTTTCGGCGGGAAAATAAACGGGCAAAATGCATGAAAAATGACGAAACGATCATTATTGTCTCCCAACTCTCCCAACTCTCCTGATTTTCCCTTGACAACGGAAGAGTTGTATGGTATAATTTAAGAAAAATGGAAAACTAAACTAATAATGAAAGGCGGCGATATATTTTGATTGAGACAAAGACGGAAAAAATACGTGAAATAGAACAAAAAGCGCGCCAAATCCGGTATTATACGCTTGAATGTATCGGGTCGTTCGGGATGGGGCATGTGGGTGGTTCGCTGTCCGTCGCCGATGTACTCGCGGTTTTGTACTTTGGGGAAATGAATGTAGATCCGAAAAATCCGAAATGGGACAAACGGGACCGGCTTGTTTTATCCAAAGGGCACGCGGGGCCCGCGTTGTACGCGGCCCTCGCGCTGAAAGGCTTTTTTGATATCGGCCTGCTTTACACGCTCAACAAACCCGGAACTTCACTCCCCAGCCATTGCGACATGAACAGAACGCCGGGTATAGACATGACTACGGGCTCGCTGGGCCAAGGGTTGTCCGCAGCCCTCGGAATGGCTCTGGCGGCAAAACTCGACAAAAACCCGTGCAGGATATTCGCGATACTCGGAGAAGGGGATATCCAGGAGGGCCAGAGCTGGGAGACGGCGATGTACGCGGGAAACCGCGGGCTTGACAACATTGTCGCTTTCACGGACAGAAACGGGCTGCAAAGCGACGGGCGGACGGACGACATAAATTCGCTGGGCGATTTAAAGGCAAAATATGAGTCTTTCGGCTGGTATGCGGATGCGGCAGATGACGGAAACGACGCCGCGCAAATAATGGCCGCGATAGACGCCGCAAAAAATCAAAGAAAGCCCGCGATGCTGATATTGAATACAATCAAGGGAAAAGGCGTGTCATTTATGGAAAACAAAACCGAATATCATCATTTGGCTATGAGCGGCGACGAAATCGAAGCTGCGAAAAGGGAGGTTTGCGAAAATGCTTGATTTGGTTGAAATGAGAGCCGCGTATTGCGAGGAAATGATCAATCTCGCCAAAGCGGATGACAGGATTGTAACGGTCGAATCGGATTTATGCAGAGCGGCGGGGATGATGAAATTCAAAGATGAGTTTCCCGGCAGAGTTTTTGACGTCGGAGTGGCCGAAGCGAATATGACCGGAATAGCGGCGGGGCTCGCCGCGATGGGGAAGCGCCCCTTCATACATACATTCGCCCCTTTTGTCACGCGGCGCGCGCTGGACCAGATTGCCGTTTCGATAGCCTATGCCGGACTGCCGGTCAAAATCATCGGGAGCGACGCCGGAATCGCGGCGGAATTCAACGGCGGCACGCATATGGCTTTCGACGATATGGGAATAATGCGCGCAATTCCGAAAATGACGGTGTTCGAGCCGGCGGACGAAACCGCGCTCCGGGCCCTGCTGCCGCAGATGCACGCCCTCGACACTCCGTGTTACATGAGATTATACAGAAAAAAAGCCGAAAAAGTGTATGAGGACGGTTTTGATTTTAAACTCGGCAGATGCAATTTGATAAAATCCGGAAGCGACGCGGTTATTATCGCCTGCGGTCTGGTTTTGCCGGATTGCATAGCCGCCGCAAATGCACTCGACGAGGACGGTATAAAAACCGCAGTCGCGGACATGCACACGCTAAAGCCGCTTGACCTCGATTTTGTGTCTGACGCCCTGAATAAATACAAGATTATCGCAACCGCCGAAAATCACAGCGTCATAAACGGGCTCGGCAGCGCGGTTTCGGAGTATATCGCCGAGAGCGGAAAGGCAGTTGCCTTTAAGAGAATCGGCGTAAACGACAGGTTCGGCGAAGTGGGGTTCAAACCGTATCTGCAGCAGGCTTTGGGTCTTGACAGAGACAATATCGCAAAAATCGTGAAAGGTTTGACATAAACAAACAAAACAGGAACGCATGCAAATTGGCTGCGTTCCCGTTTTGTTTTGCCGGTGATTTTTATTCTATGTTTTCATAGGCCGCTATCGTCTTTTCTATATCAGACAGCATTCTCGGCTCCATTTTTTCAAACTGCGAGGCGTGGGTCTCCTTTTTGTTCATGCCGAAATACACCATCGTCATCGCGAAATTTCCGAAATCGTATATGTACCCTATATCATACGCCGTGTTTGCCAGTATTATATCCAGCATTTCGCGGCTTTCGTCGTCCCTCATGAATTTGCCCTGCAGGTTGATCTCGTAATACGCCGGCTGCAGGGTATATCTCGATTCCGCGCACAAATCCTCGATGATCATGCCGGTCCGGTCCAAGTCCCCGGCGGAGCGCGGTATCGATATCCCCGCTCCGGTGTGGGGGTTCATGTGAGTGATATAATTGGGCTGTTCCTTGTCCAATTTGGGCAGCGGAAGTATGCCGAAGTCGGTTTCCATCGCCCTGAGCCTTTCGACGATTCGCATCCGTATCCAGGAGAACAGCGCCCTGTCCTCCTCCATCATCTTCACCTGTTCGTCGTATATGCCGAACTTTCCGGCGTATCTGTGCAGGTTTACGACGTTGTCCTCATCGAGCATAAGCCTCATAAGCGCGTCGGCGATCAGATAACTCCGTTCGGAACCGTAAGTGATAACGGGGTAATCGCCGGCGTCCTTGCTGCATATCTTGTCCCCTCCGGAAACGAGAAACGAAATATCGGTGTCCGCCTGGAGTATGACGCCGAACCTGTCGTCCTGGACATACATTTTGCCGTCGCCGTTTAAATCCTGGGCGACGTTTCTGCTCATGTCGTATAATTTATCAAATGTCCATTCGCCTTTTTTGACGATTTCATAAGGATCCTCGAGGGCGTGGTCTTTGAGCAGGGATTTGTTGAAAATCATGGCTTCCATGGCGTCGTTGTCCATAATCAGCAGATCGCCCTGCATGACGAAAAGCCTGTTCCCCACCGACAAGTCGCGGGGCGTGTTCTGGTTCCACCACGGTTTGCCGAAATCGAGATGGGGAACCTGGAATATATCCGTTATGCTCCCGTCCTGGGCCAGAGCGGCCACTTCCATCAGATGGGTCAAAACGACGTCGTAAAGATCGTCTCCCGCCCTCACCGTCTTGCGTATCGTCCCCGGGAAGTCCGTCACCACGGATTCGGTTATGCTGACGTTATATTTTTCCTCTATCTTTTTGTTGCGGTTGAACACTGCGTCGTTGATGATATCGCCGTTCAATTCTTCCGCGTACAAATCCCGGTGGTCCCATTCCACCCAGTCCACGTTTTGAATCGTTCTGGTCAAAAACGTGAACTCATAACCGCCGAAATCCCGGGCTTCCAATTCGGGGTACAACTTTACCTCTGCCTGCTTTGCGTCATCTCCGTTTGCCTGATTCGCGCCGGCGTCCGTATTTTGAACGTCGTCTTTCCCCGTCTCGGTTTTGCACGCCGCCGCCAGAGACAGGGCGAACGCCGCAATCAAAACAAAAGCGGTGAACCGTTTAAAAATCATTGTTATTTTCCCCCGCTTTTAGAAAACGCATTCGACCTCGCGTCCGAGCGCGCTCGAACGCATGATGCCGTCTATTATCGCCTGGTTGTATATGATCTGGTTGGTGGGGATGGGCGCGATATTGTTTCCGTCGGCCACCGCTTCCACAAAGCTCTGAATTTTGTACAGCCAGAAATCCTCCGGCGGCTTCAGCGGGATATCGGTCTCCTGCAATTTTCCGTCCACCCATTTAAACAGCGTGATGCTGCCCATGGAGCCGTCCCACGCGCCCACAGGGCCCGACTGCTTGATTTTGAGCCCCGCCTCGGTGCCCAAGAACAAAAAGTCGCCCGCGGTATCCATGTGCATGAACCACGACATGCGGTAGTCGAGCACAATCCCGCCCTCGAGGCGGACATAGGCCGAGGAAAAGTCGTCGATGTCCAAGTCGCCGGCGAAAGAGCAGTATTTCGGGTCGGTGCCGAAATAGTTGGTGAGCGTGGCGCTCACGGTGAGCGGCTTCGGATTGCCTACGGAGTTGAGCGCGAGGTCGATGGGATAGCAGCCCGCATCAGAGCACGAGCCTCCGCCCGCGGTTGCCTTTGTGAGGAAGGTGAGGTTTCCGGGGATGTTGTTGGGGCGGCCGCCGCCGGTCTGTATGTAGTACACTTTGCCCAGCGCCCCGCTTTCGATTATCTGCTTGATGTGCCGCACATTCGGGTCAAAACGCGGCTGAAAACCCACAGTCACGAATTTGCCGCTCTTTTTTTCGGCCGCCACTATGGCTTTGGCTTCATCCAAGGTCACGCACATGGGTTTTTCGAGCAGCACCGGCAGTCCGTGCTCGAGGGCGAGTATCGCGCATTTCGCGTGGGCGGCGGCATATGTGCAAACGCTCACTGCGTCCAATTGGATCTTGTCCAGCATTTCCTCGGCGCTTTCAAACGCCTGGGCATTTGGCAGTTCGTGTCTCTTCAAAAATTCCGCGGCCTTGCCGGGCACGATATCGCATCCCGCCACGACTTCCGCCTGCGCGACCCTTTTGTAGTTGTTCACGTGGGCGTTTGCCACCCCGCCCGTGCCGATTATGCCTATTCTGAGTTTCGCCATGTTTTTTTCCTCCGTATCATTTTGATTAATATTTTCGTTTTTGACTTGATGACATTATATCACATCTGTTCGGCGTTTGTCAACTTCCGGGACCGGTTCATAAATTATTTACAATTAAAATTCCGCGAAAGGCTTTACATTTCGGCAGTCTGAGAGCAAATGAAGAAGAAAAGCGAAGTAAAAGGGCAGAATACGCACAAAAGGGGGCCGGGATGAATTTTTCATCCGGCCCCCTGAAATTCGCCTTTGGAGCGAGCTATATCTTATCGGCTGTGAGCCCGTCGATATACTTGCACGCCTCGCCCAAAACTTTTGCCCAATGGCCGTAGATGCCCGCGACATGGTGTATGTACGGCCCTTCGACGATTTTCTTTTCCCATTTTACCCAGTCGTCGGTCTCCATCCATACATAAGTCCCTTCGGTTTTCGGCCCGTCGCAGGTTTTCGCTTCGCCCAAAAACATGGAGTACACCCCGTTTACGCTGTCGAAGCGGGCAATTGTCAAATCCCCCTGCGAGAGTTCCCACTGGCCCCTGCCGCCTTCGTCTATTGAGGGATCGGCGGTATTTCCCATCAGTGCCCTGGGGAAAGGCCCGCAGTGCCACAAAAGCTCGGCGTTGTCGTTTGAGGGGTGGCGTACTGTCAGATCCGCGAAAAACGACGGGGTTCTGTTGTAATTCGCCGCGTGCAGCATCGCGGAGGTGACTGCCCCGCATATATCCCCTTCGCACGCCACCGGATAACCCATCCCCGTGAGCTCGCCTATGAGCTGGCAGGGCAAAATCCCGAACAGCGTGTTCAGGCTCGTCCAGCATTCTATCGAAGCAGCCGCGAAATTCCCCTCGTCCATCTCTTTTTTGACATAACAGATCATAGCGGCCAAAACCCTCGTCTTTTCTTCGCCCACCGCCGAGATATCCATTCTGTTTTTCATCGAGGCAATCTGGGCCTCGAGCTCTTTGCTGCCTTTTTCGACGAGTTTGTTTACGCCGGAGACCAAATTTCCCGCCGACAGGGGCGATACTTCGACGCCGAATTTGGACAAAAGCTCGTCCTCGTTGCACATCACGCTGAAAAAGGCGTTCGGGCGGTCGCCTATTTTCAATATCCGCATGGATTTAAACGTTTTCAAAACCGCCGCGCTCCTGCAAAAATCGTTCAGCCCGTCGATAAAAGCCCCATCTGTGGGATGACAGTTCTCGATATATGTGAATTTTACGCCGAACCGCGACAACACCTTGCTGCTCGCCAGAATGCCGCACTGCGTATCCCTGAGCCTCTTTTCGCCTTCCACCTGGGCGTCATCCCTGGGACCCCACAAAAGAAGCGGCAGATTCATCTCTTTTCCCAATTTCGCCACCAATTCCTCCGAGCCGAAATCGGTGTGCAGGATAAACAAAGCGTCGATATTCTGCGATTTTAAAAATCCCGCGACTTCGGGGACCTGCTCCGGGACTGCGGCGATGCCGTCGGGCACCACGCTGTCGATTGTGACGATTTCCACGTTTTTGTCGAGATTGCCGAAAACCTCGAAGGTCTTGTTTTTGAAAATCAGCGCGTTTTCAATGGTGGTGAATCCGAAACCTCTTTTCACCGGAGCCACTCCGAGCCTGATTTTTATTTCTCTGGACATTGAATTTTTCCTCCGTTTCGTTTGTTTGGTTTGGTTTTGGTTGATTAATTGGCAAACAGGTTTATTTTATCGGTCAAAAATTTCATCATTTCATTTTGCGAGGCCCTCATGCATGAGAATATGTCCCCGCGTTTCGGTTCTTTTGTATATGCGTCGACCGCTTTATAGAAAGCGGAAAAATAGTCGGTGGCTACGTTTATTTTGGCGATCCCGCATTTTACGGCTTTTTGCAGCTGGTCTTCGGGCGTCCCCGAACCGCCGTGCAGCACAAGCGGAGTTTTCAGCTTTTCGCTTATGATTTCAATGCGCTCAAAATCGAGATTTGGGAGCTCGGCATAGTTGCCGTGCGCGTTTCCGACAGCCACAGCAAGCGATAAAATGCCGGTCTCGTCAAAAAATCTCAGCGCGTCGTCAGGGTCGGTGAAAAGAGTTTTGTCGGTATATTCGGCCACATTCGCCGCGCTTCCGATATTGCCGAGCTCGGCTTCCACATCGGCCCCGAACCCTTTTGCCACTTGAACCATTTCCCTCGTGCTCTTTATATTCTCCTCAAAGGGCAGTTTCGACCCGTCGTACATGACGGACAAAAAACCCGACTCCAGCGCGTGGACGACCGTCTCAATACTATGGCAATGGTCCAAGTGCAGCCCCACGGGGACCTTTGCCTTGGCTGCGAGCGATTTGACTATTGCGACGGTTGTCTCAAAGGATATATAGTCATACCAGCCCGGGTAATGCTGGAGGATCACCGGTTTATCCGCCCGATCCGCCGCCTCGACGGCGAATTTCATCGTCTCGTAGTTAAAGGCGTTGAACGCCGCTACGCCGTATCTGTTTTTGTACGCGTCTAAAATTATATCCCCGGCTTTTTCATACCCCATTTTAAATCATTCCTTCCGAAAATCTTTTGCCCTACGTCTATCCGTAAAGCCATTTGTCTCTGTAATACTGCACCCTGCCTTTGATTTCCGTATCGTCGATTTGCCCCGTTTCGATGAATTTTTCCGCGGTCTCAAAGTTCGGTATTCCCGCCCTTCCGCCGATATATCCGATTTTTACCGCGGACACCGCGTTGGCGAACCTCGCCGATTTTCTGACGCCCATGCCTTTTGCCAAAGCTGCCAGAAATGCCCCGTGATAGACGTCCCCCGCGCCCAGCGTGTCAAACACGTCGACACTAAAAGCCTTCTCCGCGAAAAAGCCTTCACTTGCGCAATACCCGACGCAGCCTTTTTCGCCCAAGGTGAAAATCACGATTTCGGGGCCTCGCCCGGCGATCAGCCTGCAATTTTTTTCGTAGTCGCCGTCTTCGCCGAAAGCGGCCCTGTAATAGAATTCCGAAGCCACGAAAATATCGATATACGGAGTGAAATCGTCTATTTGCCGCGAGTGGTGCGCCACATCGTAGGACACCTTTTTGCCCGAGTCCCTCATCCACTGCGCCGCGGTTTTTTCCGGTTCCCCGCAGCCCTCAAGGTGCAAAAAGTCTGCATTTGTGATATAGTCTTTGTCCAAGTCGCCGATTTCGAGCCTCCTGATGTTTCCGCCCTTGTACATGATGCTCCTGCCGCCGGTCTCCAGATCCGAGAGGATTATGGCAAAATCCGAAGGCATATTTTCAATTTTCACAATATGCGATATATCCACCCCGTTATATGCGAAATCCTCGCAAAGCGCCCTTCCGTGCACGCACGCGCCCGAAAGCCCGATAAACCCGGCGCTCGCCCCCAGCCGAGCCGACGCCGCCATGGCCGTGGCCACATTGCCGCCGCCCTGCCTGCTGAAATCGATTATCCCGGAGCCCGAATTCGGTTTGGGCAGGCTTTGTACGACTGTCAGTATGTCTATGCACGGCCTGCCGATGCCGACAATGTCCATATTTCGAGTGCCTCCATTTCACTGACTGTCAAAACCAAGCAGGGACAACATTTTGGCTACGTTGTCCCTTCTCGTTTTGTTTTTTTGCGGTCTCTGCCAAGAGAAAACTAAAGTTTTGCCAGGCGTTCTTTCATTGTGGGCTTGAGTTCTTTGGGCGGGCGCACGATTTCGGGCACATATTTTTTCGCAAACTCGTTTCTGACTTCCACAAACGATATATTCCGGATCTTGCCGCTCTTTTTATCGACGACCTGCGAATCCACGAATTCTTTCAGCCACGCGATATCCGCCGCTCCTTTTTCTTGTACGAACTCAACGATATAGTCGAACGAAATTTCTTTGACTTCAGCCGGTTTTTTCATTTTTAACAGCTCCTTTGTTTTTTAATATGTTTTATTCGTTGTTATCTATGATTATATCACTGCATGACAAGTATGTCAAGTACTTTTGAGAAAATAAATAAATTTCTTTTTCTAAAATTATCAAATTGTCAAATCGTTATATTTTCGTCTTTCGCACATTTTCTTATATACTCCGCCGCCCGGTCATATTCCGCCTCGGAGGCCAGATGTTCCATCATAAACGGTATCTGCCGGGGGA
>WQXD01000031.1 GCA_009785015.1 Oscillospiraceae bacterium
CGTGTATACAAGTGCAGCCATTGCGGAAATGAGATAGACAGGGATTACCAGGCGGCTTTGAACCTCAAAAGATACGGCGTAACTGCGTAATAAATGTTTTCTACCGTGCGTTAGGCGGGAAGTTAAGCCTCCGGAGCGTTACATCAAACGAGAGTAGCCACGGCAAAATCGGACGCGGCGAACGAGGAATGAAACAGAATGGTTTTATTACTTTTTGTAAGTTTTCAGTAACGGCAGTTATGAGTGTGCAGTTTACCAAAGCGCAAACCGAAGCAATAGATGCAAATAACGGCACGCTTCTGGTGTCGGCGGGCGCCGGTTCGGGCAAAACTTCCGTTTTGACGGAGCGGATCATAAAAAAGATCTGCAGCGAATCCGAAGATTTCAACATCACCGATTTTTTGGTGGTCACTTTCACGAGGGCGTCGGCGACCGATTTGAAAAACAAAATCTCAAACGCCATAAACAAACGCCTGTCGGAAAATATCGGCAGCGCCCACCTGAAAAATCAGCAGATGCTGCTGGGGCACGCGAATATTTCCACCATACATTCGTTTTGCCGCGCCCTCATAAACGCGAATTTTGAAAAACTCGGCATACCGGCCAATTTCAGAATAGCCGACGAAAACGAGATGTCGATAATAAAGCGCTATCTGCTCGACGGGCTCCTGGAAGAATACCACGACAAAAACAGCGAGATTTATACCGCCCGAAGTGATTCGGGCAACGGGTTTTCACATGGGGATTTCATATTCGCGATAGAAAATTTCATCGGCGCCAAGGACGATGAAAATATTTACGGCGTGATTATGAAAATTTACGACAAGATAATCTCGGAAATAGACGGCGAAAAATTGTTTTCCTCGGAGATCGCGCTGATGCGCGAGATAACGGCGCTGAGTCCCGAAGCTCCGTTTTTTTCGACCGAATTCGGAAAAGACATAAAAAGGCAGCTGTCGGGGGGCATAGAGGGGCATATATGGTCCCTCAGAAAAATGACGGCGGAAATAAGCGCGGTAAGGTTCGAGGTTTTGGACAAAAAATACTCCGGCTGTTTGTATAATATGCGAAACTTTTTTGTCCGCCTGGCCGAAATTATAGACGAGGGAAGCCACTCCGCGTACAGCGAGGCCTACGAGCTATGCGAAAGTTACGAAAGCGTGAAGGTGGGCTCGCACAGAATAGACAAAGATGATCACGCCTCCTTGGGCCAAAAGGAGCTCCTCGACAAAAAACTCAAATCCGTAAAAAAATCCATCGATTACATCCGAACTTTGTTTTCTTACGACTTTCCGGATATTTTGAGATTTGCTTCGGGGTATGAAAGATCGCTTACTGTGCTCGCGGATATAATTCAAAAATTTGACGCAAATCTGAACGCCGAAAAGCAAAAACGCAAATCCTTCGAATTTTCGGATCTGGAACGCTTGGCTTTCCGGCTTTTGGTCGATAAAATAGGCGAAAACGGGGAGATTTATGTCACCGACCTGGCGGCGCAGATCAAACAAACCTACAAAGAAATATATATCGACGAATATCAGGACACCAATAAGCTCCAGGATATAATATTCAAGGCGATTTCCACCGAGAATGACAAGTGCGAAAACGGGAACAGATTCATGGTGGGTGACGTAAAACAGAGCATATACGCATTTCGGGGCGCGAAGCCGGAAATATTCTCGCTGTATTCGAAAACTTTTGAAGAAGACGCCGGGCCTGATTCCCCCAAAAAGATATATTTGAGAAAGAATTTCAGGAGCAGCCCGGCCATAATAGACTTCATAAACCACATATTTTCCTCGCTTTTCTCGGAAAAGCTCGGCGGCTTGGAATATACGGGGGGCGAGGTGCTGGAATGCGGCCGGATTTTTGACGAAACTTCCGGAGAAGAAACAAAACAAAGCGATGTGAGCTTCGCCCTGGTCGAAAAAAACCTCGCGGAAAACGGCGACGCCCCCCCCGAAGAGGAGGACGCGGAAAGCGAAAACGAAGACGAATTGCTTGAGCTTGCCGCCTCTGCCGAAGCCGAATATATAGCCCTGACGATCAAAAAATTGTTGGAATCGGGCAAATTGAAAAACGGCGAAAAAATACTGCCCCGCCACATAACCGTACTCATGAGAAACTACACAAAAGGCGACCTGCTGATGGACGCGCTGAAAAAATACGAAATACCCTGCTATACCGACAAAGCCAAAGGGTTTTTGGCGAGCGCGGAGATAATGCTCGCCCTGGCCCTGCTCAAAACCGTGGACAACCCCACGCGCGACATCGAGCTCGCCGCCGTTTTGAAGAGCCCCGTGTTTCATTTTTCCTTGGATGAGCTGATAAATATAAAAAACACCGGCAAAGCCGGACACGGCTGGAAGGATCATCTGTTCTGGCATGTACGGGACTATGCCTTTGGGGGTGATTTGGCCGGGCTGCGGGCAAAATGCGGGGATTTTTTGGCCAAACTGAATCTGTGGCGGGCGAAATCGAGGATTTTGCCTGTGGACAAGTTCATCTGGTATCTGTACAGGCAGACCGATATGATGGCGAAGATCTCAATTGAAAGCTTCGCCGCGGAGAGAGAGGCCAACCTCATGCTTTTGTACGAATACGCCAGAAAATTCGAGGAAACCACGTTTTGCGGGCTGTACGGGTTTTTGAATTATCTGAACGACGTGCAAAAGGGCAAAAACGATTTCGAAAAAGCCAAAGTGATCTCCGAAAACAGCGATGTGGTGAAAATCATGAGCGTGCATAAAGCGAAAGGGCTTGAATTTCCCGTTTGCATACTGGCAAACACAGGTTCGCTTTTCAACAAAAGCGACTATCAGGGAAATTTCGCGATAAGCGGCGAAGGGATATATTTCGATTTGAAATACAGCGACGGAATGGGGATAGAAAAAACGCCGTTTAAAAAACTTTTTTCCGAAAAGATAAAAAGCGAAACATTCAGCGAAGAAGCGAGGATATTGTATGTGGCGCTCACGAGGGCAATTGAGCGGCTCATCATCGTCGGGGCTGTGGACAATATCGATAAATTTTTGATTCAACACACTCAAACCGCGGATTTCTCGGAATCGGACAGCACGCTCAAATGGCTTTCGCAGATATTGCTTTCCCCAAACGGCCAAAACAAAACGGGTATAGATTTCAAAGTTGACCTGGCGCGCGCCGGCAAGCTGTGCGAAATGATCAAGGCGGCCGGACGCGATACCCGAAAAGACGAAACAAAACCCGACGGCGAAGAAACCGACTTCGCGGAAATCTTAAAGTACACCGGCAAAATCGCGCGTATGTACGATTTCGAATACAAAAAGAGCTTTTTGTCGAAAGTGCCGACGAAAATATCCGTTTCAAATCTGCATCCCGGGATTTTGCGCGAAGACGAGTACACCCTCGAGACAAACAAGGAGCTCTCCATGGCGCCCCTGCCGCGCTTTATCGAAGAGACGGTCGCAGAAGACCCGGCGCTCGCGGGGACGGCAACGCACTATTTTATGCAGTTCGCCGATTTCAATCACACCGAGATATACGGCGCAAAAGAAGAAGCGGAAAATCTTTTATCCGGCGGCTTTATAACCCGGGCGCAGTACCAACGGCTGGATTTTGCCCCCATAGACAGGTTTTTTTCCTCCGGCCTGTATTCGAAAATAAAGGCGGCAAAGCGGGTGTACAGGGAAACACCGTTTAATCTGAAGGTTTCGGTGCGCGATTTTTTGGGCGGCGAGATCCCGGAAGGCGAGGAATACATACTGATCCAGGGGGCGATAGACCTGTTTTTCGAGGACAGGGACGGAAAGATGTATGTGGTGGATTTCAAAACCGACCGGGTAAACCGACCCGAAGGGAAAAATATACTGATGACAAGGCACAGGCGGCAGATAGGGTATTACTGCAAAGCGGTCCGCGAAATATCAAAAAGGCCCGTAGAGGGCGCGTACATATATTCGTTTGCCTTAAATGAAGCGGTCCCGGTGCAATATTAACAAAATATTCACAAGTTGTCCTTGAAAACAAAGGCAATATAGCGTATAATTTTTATTATAGTGGAGAGGATTTTTATTTTTGTAAGGAGAACTAAATCATGATGAAACTGCAGGACATAAAACACAAAAAGCTCGGCGAATGGATCGCCGAAGTGGAAAAAATGTGCAAGCCGGACAGCGTTTACCTGTGCGACGGGTCCAAGACCGAATACGACAGGCTGATGGGCGAAATGGTGGAGGCCAAAATGGCAATCCCGTTAAATCCCGAAAAACGCCCGGGATGCTACCTTTTCCGGAGCCACCCTTCCGACGTGGCCCGGGTGGAAAACAGGACGTTTATCGCCTCCGTAAAACAGGAAGACGCCGGTCCCACCAACAATTGGATCGATCCGGCAGAATTGAAGGCCACCATGAGGGCGCTGTATGACGGCTGCATGAGGGGCAGGACGATGTATGTGATCCCGTATTCGATGGGCCCGATAGGCTCGCCCATTTCAAAAATCGGGGTGGAGATAACCGACAGCCCCTATGTCGTGGTCAACATGCGGATAATGACGAGAATCGGAGAAGCTGTCATAGAGGAGCTCGGCGAAGACGGAGAATTTGTAAAATGCCTGCATTCGGTGGGCAAACCGCTCTCCGAGGGCGAAAAAGACGTTTCGTGGCCCTGCGCCCCCTCGATAGATCAGAAATATATAAGCCAGTTCCCCGAGGAGCGGACCATCTGGTCTTACGGCTCGGGCTACGGCGGCAACGCGCTGCTCGGCAAAAAGTGTTTCGCGCTCAGGATCGCCTCCGTGCAGGCGCGCGACGAAGGCTGGCTCGCCGAGCACATGCTCATTTTGAAAATCACCGGCCCCGACAAAAAGTCCGCGTATATCTGCGGCGCATTGCCGAGCATGTGCGGCAAGACAAATTTGGCCATGGTGGTTCCCACCATACCGGGCTGGAAAGTGGAGACGATCGGCGACGATATAGCCTGGATGAAATTCGGAAAAGACGGAAGGCTCTACGCCATCAATCCCGAAGCGGGCTTTTTCGGCGTCGTGCCCGGCACTTCGACGAAATCCAATCCCAGCGCGATGAAATCGATAGAAAAGGACACGATTTTCACCAACGTCGGGCTCACCGACGACGGGGACGTCTGGTGGGAAGGCAGCGGGATACCCGCCCCCGACCATCTGATCGACTGGGAGGGCAACGATTGGACGCCGGACTGCGGCAAAGTGGCCGCCCACGTCAACGCGCGTTTCACCGCCCCGGCGGTCCAGTGCCCGGTTATCGCCCCCGAATGGGAGGATCCGGCGGGGGTTCCCATCTCCGCAATCTTAATCGGAGGGCGCCGCAAAACCACCATCCCGCTCGTCAACGAAAGCCTCGACTGGAACCACGGCGTTTTCCTTGGTTCGATCATGGGCTCCGAAACCACCGCCGCCGCCATCGGGCTCGCCGCGGGGGTGCGCCGCGACCCGTTCGCCATGCTGCCCTTTATGGGCTATCACGGGGGCGATTATCTGCAGCACTGGTTGGACATCGGCAAAAAAACGGAGGCCTCCAAGCTTCCGAAGATATATTTTGTCAACTGGTTCCGCAAGGACGAAAACGACAAATTCATATGGCCCGGCTACGGCGAAAACAGCCGCGTGCTAAAGTGGATTGTGGAGAGGCTTTCGGGCGAAAGCAACGCGGTTTCCACGCCTGTGGGCAATATACCCGGTCCGGACGACATCGACACCTCGGGGCTCGATATAAGCGGGGAGGCCATGGCCCGGCTTTTGAGTGTGGACCGCGAAGGCTGGCTCGCCGAGATCGAATCGATAAAAGAGAATTATAAGTCATACGGCGAAAAGCTGCCCGCGGAACTCGAGAGGCAGTTAAATGCGCTCGAGGAGCGGCTCGGAAAATAGGGGCGTTCCGGTTTTTCACCGCGGGGGGCTCATCGAAAAAAGCGCGATGCTCACCGCGGCGGGAAGCGCCAAGGAGTCTATTTTGTCCGAGTGGGCTATCACTACGCTTTTTCCGATATCTTTGTACGTGCCGTAATCGAGGCCGGAGGCTTCATTTCCGAAGATCAGGCTGCGCACTTCATTTTTGTCTGCGGCAAGCCCCTGCAGGACGTGATCGGCCTTCAGCATAAAAGTATATATTTCGCGGTTATTTTGATATATATCGAGATAACCGCGAATTGATTCGAAATACTGCACTCTCACATGGAAAAAGGCGCCCATCGAGGCGCGGATGGCTTTCGGGTTGTAAGCGTCCGCTCCGGCGCCGATCACGGCGAGGTCATATACGCGAAAGCCGGCGCACGAGCGCATGCACGCGCCGAGGTTGCCCATATCCGAGGGCTGGTCCAAAACAACGTGCGTTTTGTTTTTGTCCAAAACATGGCGCCGTTTCGCGAATGCGGCCGCCACAAAGCAGTTTTCCTTCGGCGAAAGTATGCCCAGCAGTTTTTGATTTTGCTCTATGGGGATATTGTGAGCCTCGCAGAGGCCTTCTATTATACCCTCTTTGTCCGTGTAATTTGGGCTGAGTATGACCCCAAGGCAATCTTTCGGATTGGTCCTTAAAAGCTCGATTGCCACCGAGGCCCCGAGCGCGTAGGAGTATTCGCCCTCTTTTTTATATGTTTTAAAATTCACTTTATTTACCTGCCGCTCTCTGGCGGTGGATCTCATAGGAGACTATAGTCGCCGCGCTCTGGGCCGCGAGTGAATGCTCAAAAGCGTTCGCGTAGGGAATTTTCACGATTTCGTCGGCGGCGGCCAGAAAATCCCCGGATATGCCGCGCTTTTCCCCGCCTATGATAAAAGCCGACCGGGCGGCGAATTTCACCTCGAATATATCTGTTTGCTTCGCCTTTGAATTTGCGGGGGACTCTTTATCTATGCAGTATATGGTAAAGCCCTCGCTTTTTAAAATTTGGGTCAGGGAGGCTTTGTCCTTGGAAAAAACCGCCGCGGGCATTTTTGAAAAAGTGCCCGTGGAGGCTTTTTCTATTGTCGCCTCCGAAAAACCGAAATCCCTTTCGGGCAGTATGAGCGCGTCTATCCCCTGGGTGTATACCGCCCTGGCGGCATAGCCGAGGTTATACGGGTCCTCTATGCCCTCGATTACCGCGATTGAAACATATTTTTGCCCTTTCGGCAACACGTCCGTCAGCTCCCGCAAAGACAAGAATTTTCGCCTCGCGGCTGTCGCCAAAATGCCTCCGTGGCTTTTGCCGAGCGGACAAAACCCGGCGCCGTTCACGCTCTTTTCAAATTCCGTCATCTCATCGGGGCCGAAAACGGCGGTTTCGATATTTTTCGCTTTCGCAGCGGACAAAATTTTTTTCGCGCCGGAACTGTTTTCTGCGTTTTGCTTTAATATGAGCGTCAAAATTCTGGAGCTGTCCGCGGACAGCACTCCGAGAACCGATATCGCGCCTTCCAATATTATCGCGCCCTGCCTGATTTGACAAACTATGTCCTTTATCCTATTTTTTTCCATTTTTTTCATATTCGCGCTCGGCCTGTGTTTTTATCAGGTACGCGGGCGCCATCGCCCTCGCGTGCTGCGCGCCTTCTTTTTTGTAGCGGTCATAGGCGGCCCTGCACAAAGAGACCGCGGAAGGCTGCTTCAAAATATCTGGCGCCCGTATGATGCCCGCAAAATCGATTTCCTCGCACATCCCGGCCCCATCGCCCGAAAACACCACTTTTCGCCCCGAAAATTCGGCGTTCAATTCGGCTTCGAGCTCGCTCAGCGTGATTATGCGGTCGCTTTTTATATACCCCAAATTTTCAAACACCGCGTTGTAGACCTGTTTCCGCCTCGCGTCGATTACAGGCAGCACCAACAAGCCGCCGCCCCCGTATCCGTAAAAATTATACGCCAGCGCCAAAAGCGAGGACACGCCGACGCAGTTGTCCGCATTTGAACCGAAAGCCAGCCCTTTTGCCGTGGCCACGGCTATGCGTATTCCGGTAAATGAACCGGGCCCGCTGGCAGCTGCGAACAAGCCGATCTCATCCGGCGAAATTCCCGCGCATTTCAGCGTCGAATCTATCATGGGCATCAGATTTTCGCTGTGGGAGAGCCTGCCCTGCGACTTTATTTCGGCCAGTAT
This sequence comes from Oscillospiraceae bacterium, assembly GCA_009785015.1. The sequence goes on from WQXD01000031.1 coordinate 8,092, forward strand.
TTTTTGATTTTCGGCGTCTAAGACCGCCGCCGAGGCGATTTTTGACGCTGTGTCCATTCCGAGTATAAGCATATCGATTTTTTTACCTTACGTTACGTTATGACATTATGGAAAAAATCTTTTTTGTAAACCGGCTGAGTAAACAGCATCATGCCGTTTTCGCCGACTATTTCCACACGGATGTAATTTTCACCTTTGATTTCGTATTCGCCGGTCTTGCCGTATGTCACGGCGGCCGTCCCGTTTTCCGTTACAAACCTGTATTCAAAAGAATCGATATATGTTTCTGTCGGAAATTTTGCCTTGACTTTTACGGTTTTGCCCGTCAAATCCAAATATTCCAGGCCGAGCCCCGTCGAAGCGGTAAAACTCCCGCCATCGACGGCTTTTTTTATCCCATTGAAATCTTTGGTTTTCGCGTATATGTCGGTGTAGCTCCTGCCCGCGTCCGACAATATATGAAAATCGTCGTCGCCGAAACCGAAGACCAATTTGCCCTGCTTCAGTATATAGTCCCATGTGTCGGTCGCAAGCCCCGACCCGCTCAAACGGTAAATCAGCATATTTATAATTTCGAGCCCCGCATATCCGCAAAGGGCGTCGATTTTGTCATAAGGCCAGTATCCCTTGCGGATCCAGTTGGGATGGCATAGAATAGTAAACCCGCCCTGCCGGAAAGTCTCGTCCACGGCTTCCTGATGAGGCAGCCCGTGCAGGGATTTTCCGACGCCGATTGTGAGCATATGGCTCTCCGCGCTGTATTCGACACCTTGAATCAAATACAGCGTTTCGTCGCTTAGCGCGGATGTGTCGGTGTATGTATCGTGATTGGATATACAGAGCGCGCCGTAATTCTGGCTGCGGTACAAATCCAGAACCGTATCTATCGGATTGCTTCCGCAGGTGCCTTTTCCCGTTCCCGCGTGAGTGTGAAAGTTTGTTTTTATCCATTGGCCGCCGCTCAAATCTTGATATGGATTGCAATACATTTCAATAATCCCCCCTGTATTAATATAATTTCCAACTGCGAAATCAGCCCGCGTCGAATATGCTGTCATATAATTCTTTGTCAAAAGCGGCGCGCCGCCCCACGCAGTTTTTACGCGTGCACAAAGCGCAGTTGACAAACCCCGCTTCGGAATCCACGGGGAAAAGCAGTCCCGATGTCGATTTTGTGGGCAGCATCAAAAAGGAATCCGTGAGCGTGACGCCGATTTCCTCCTTCACGGGACCCACCAAGGCAAACAATTGTTTCTGCTGTGAAATATCCCAGTTTTCGACATTGCCCGAACCGGGATTTACCGAAGATAAATTCTTGAACTGATAGGAATTTTTCAAATGATCCCACAAAAACGCGCCCGCTTCGCCCAAAAACATCTCTTTGATCATATCCAGCCAAAGCGAAACGACATAGTCTTTTTCCTTGTGCGACCATTCGTCCACTTCCGCGCCGCACGTGCACACATAGGCGAATACCCTGTGGACGTCCGAAAGCGCCGCGGCCAGCACGGCGCTTTTAAATTCCGTTTTGTCTATAACGACATCTGGCCCCTCTATTTTTTCGACGAACGCCTCGCGGTACAAAACTTTGGGTCTCGCGATTTCTTTCGCGCGCTCAAAAAGCCCGGAAATCAATTCGATATCTTCGGCTTCTTCTATTTTGAGCCGCTCCAGCGCCCGGTCAAAAGTGACATTCACGGGTATATTGTCCAATTTGCGCAGCATATAATTCTCACTTCCTTAATTTTAGAATCAACAAGTATATTATGGCACATTTATATGTATGTGTCAAGCCAAATATTTATAATACCGCGGATATTTTTTATTTTTCCGCCAATGTTTATTTGTTAATAATTTTTTGATAAAATGTTTTCAATGCTAAAAACGACGGATAAGCGTGTACTTAATTATAAAACGGACAAAATAAAAATATAAAATCCAATAAATTTTGTTAAGATGGGGAAATATTCGATGGAAAACATTGATTTGCTATATCCCGGCGAAGAATATAAAAATTATAGGTTAAATGAGTTTTCGTTCATTGACGAATTGAATTTATATAATATACTTGAACTCAATCCAAAAGAATTTAATCTTTCCGAATATTTCACCAATTCAAAAGAAGTAATCGAATACAGAAGTAGCATTCTGGACGATTTTATAAAAAACGGCGTTTTGCAAGATATAAACGAAATAATAAAAATTACAAACGAGATAAAAGAAATACGTGAACGAAAAAATCAATCGTCAGAATTAATAGCAATTTTGTATTCTATATTTGAAATTGAAATTTACATTGATTTGATAAAATTCCTAAACGAATTTTTCAGCCGATATGATTTCAAATCAAACGCGCTTATAAAATTAAAAGAGAATATCAATACTATTGCCACGAGCGAGAATTATATAAATTTATCTGCAGGACTGGCAAATTTCAGAGTGACAGCCGACAATATTAAAAGCGTCACAATCGGAGTAAATTTGAATGATAATCTAAAACCTTATGAAGCGGGCGTAGTTTCGATAAACACCGAAAAATATCGTTCGGGCAATTTATTTGACAGGATATTAAGTCTGGACATAAAAGACGACGGTTACAGATGTCTTGCCCCTCTCTCTCCGGTAAAGAACGTGTCCGAAAATTATTCTCTGATGCTCGCTTTCAACAATGCGCTTGAAAATATAGTAAAAACAAATTTAAAATCATGGCAAGCAGTTACGAGACTTTATTTTGTCGAAAAGACAAATTATCTTATAGATATTGCACGGGATTTGCGTTTTTACTGCGCATTCGTGAAATTTGCCGTAAAGTGCGGGGAAAAATTTTTGAATATTGTCAAACCGGATATTGTTTCCGGCGACAGTGTATATTATAAAGACATTTATAATATAAATATCGCGCTGTATTCCGGCGAATCAAATGAAATCGTGTATAACGACGCGGAATTTGACAAAAACGGAAAAATATATATTTTAACCGGACCGAATCAGGGAGGCAAATCCGTATTTTTAAAAGCGCTCGGAATAAATCAGGCATTATTTCAGCTTGGCTCTTATGTGAACGCCTCAGAAGCGAAAATGAAAATATCGTCGGAAATAATAATATATCTCACGAAAAATAACGAAAAGAGTATAGGTTACGGTCATCTTGGGGAAGAATGCAATGCTGTTTCAAAATTATTGAAATACGCCCAAAAAGACTGCCTGTGTTTGTTTGACGAAGCCTTTTCGAGTACGAGCGCAAGCGACCAGTGTTACATAGCCTGCGAGGTGCTGACCGCGTTGTCGAAACTCAAATGTTACGGCTTATTTATTACGCATAATCACGATATATACGATAAAATAAAAGACAATGATTTAAATGGAGGCGATTCGGCGTTTGATTCGCTGGTCGCGCTTATGAGCGGCGGCGAAGAAACAAGGCGAAGCTATAAAATCGTCAGAAAAGCTCCCGACAGAAACAGTTTCGCCATAGATATTGCGAAAAAATATAATCTGCAATGCGAAGATATTCTGAAAGGGGGCGGCGCGTATAAATAACCAATTTATTACAAGCGTGGCAAAAAAAATATTTGATATAGACAATATGTCCGTTACATTGATTGCCAAACCGTATAAAGAATTTGTTCAAGCGGTTGTAAAATTATGTGTGATATTTTCTTTGCTGGCTTTTGTATCGTTTACGCCGTTGATGGTTTTGTTTTTGTCAGTTGTATATCTTGTATTTATTTACGTAAATCGGATATTTATATCTTACTGCGCGAAATTCGGGTATAAAAAAATAATGTGCGCTCTCGTTTTGTCCGTATTATATTTTGCGTGCTATCTTGCGGTTTTAAATGTGCGCCGTTTTATACCGTTTTTATTCTCGCTTGATATACAATGGCTGTTTTATATTATTGTCGCAGTAAGCGTACTTTTTTTTGCATTTTTGTTGATTTTTTTTGTTTATTCATGGGGAAAAGTATTTAAAGAACAAATTATGGGTTTTTTGATGGTGCGGGATTATAAGAAAAGACGCAGGAACAGAAAGTAAGCAGTTTCAAATGCAAAGCGAAATTTCAGATAAGTGAACAAAAGGCAGAATATTTATCTTTTTTGAAAATATCCTGCCTTTTGTTAATTTTTTGTGTATGCATAAAAATTTGAGCCAAACTGACGGAAAACCGTCAAAAATTTTTAATTCGCGAATCGAAATTCCAAAAAAAACACTTGAAAAATTTGACGGTATATGATATAATGTAGGTAATCTTTATTTCTTGCCAAATTCAGATAAAATTTTTGTAAAATAACCGATAAGGAATTGAATTATGTTCAATTTTACCGATCTCAACGAGATCACCATAAAACTCAAAAATGAGATCAGAAAAAACGTATCCCGTCCTCCGATATCGAAGCCCTCAATATATGAGCTCTGGTTTGACAAAATATCGGTGCTCCGGATGACCGACGCGATTATCTTTCTCTCCGTCCCCACCGATATATGCAAGATAAGAATAGAGACGAAATTTCTGAACCTGATAACCGACGCCGTCAAGGAACTGTATAACGGGCTCGATTTGAAAGCGGTGCTGTATGACACCCGGTACGAGAAAGTGTCAAACGAAAAAATGGATTCCGACGAAAAAATGATTTTGCTCGAGGACATCGACGACGACGCAATACCCGGCATAGTTTCTAAGCAAAAAATACCGGTTTCCCAAAATCCAAATAACGCCCTCCACTTCGCGGACGCAACCCAAAATTTTACGAAAATCGCAAACGACGAATCGGATCAGGGCGACGAGGCGGGCAAAAATTTCAGGTCGCGCTATACTTTCGACAACTTCATAGTGGGGAGCTCAAACCGCCTGGCATACAAAGCCTGCACCGTGGTGGCGCAGTATCCCGCCGCAAAATACAACCCCTTTTTCATCCACGGCCCGTCGGGACTTGGCAAAACCCACCTGCTCTGCGCCATATCGAACGAATACGCCAAAAGGTTCGGGAACCTTAAAGCGATATATATAAACGGCGAAGATTTCACAAATGAACTCGTCGATTCGATTTTTCCCACCGGCGGGGAAAAAAATCCCAAAAAAACACAGATTTTCAGGGATAAATACAGAAGCTGCGACATACTGCTCATAGACGACATACAGTTCATAGCGGGCAAGGCACAGACCCAGGAGGAGATATTCCACACCTTCAACGCCCTCTACGAAGCCGGAAAACAGATAATATTCACCTCAGACCGTCCGCCCAAGGACATCAACCCCCTGGAGGACAGGATAAAGAGCCGTTTCGAGTCGGGGCTCATCGTGGACATACAGCCGCCGGACTTGGAGCTGAGAATCGCCATACTCAAAAGAAAAGCCGAGGATATGGGCATAAAGATCACCAACGAAGTGCTGTTTTTTCTGGCGGACAACATATCCTCCAACATACGCCAGATAGAGGGCGCGATAAAAAAACTCAACGCCTACTCCTATTTAAATAACTCCGAGATAACCCTCGAGCTCGCGAAATCCTCAATTGCGGATATACTGTCGGGCACCGAGCCCATAAATGTGACAGTCGAAAAAGTGCTCGGGGCGGTTTCGCAGGCCTTCGGGATCCATACCGCGGAACTCAAGGGCCGGAACAGGACAAAAGAAGTGGCCCTGGCCCGGAATGTGTGCATATATATAATCCGCGGCATAACGGATTTATCGCTCCCCGCAATCGGAAAAATATTCGGGCGCGACCATTCGACGGTTTTTTCGGCGATCAGGGCGATAGAAAATGAAATCGCCGTCGACCCCCTGCTGTACGGCAAGATAAACGAAATATCGCTCATCGCGAAATCCTGATAAAGCCGCAAGTTATCCACAGGGTCCCTGTGGATAACCTGTGGATAACTTCGCTGTATTTGACCTGATCTGACAAAATCCGGCAAATTATTCACGTATTATGCATTTATGCAGAATCGATTTTCAGTTATCCACAGATTTCAAAAAAATATCAACAACTTATCCACAGTATCAACATGTGGAAACTGTGGATAAGTTGTTGGGAAGTCGGAGTTATCAACAATTTATCCACAGTTTGGGTTTCGCGTTTTCATATCAGCTTTTTATCATTTTTTATCAACAATTTATCCACAGGCTTATAAACAGGTTATGCACAGCGAAATTTATCAATATCGCGCGGCCGTTCGCGGGCGTTTTGCACTTATCCACAGTATCCACAGCCCCTATTACGTACTACTACTAAATATATATTATTATATATATGATATAATACGCGAAAATTTTTTTTAAGACAATAAATTAAATAAATAAATAATCAAATAAAGAGGAGTATTATTCAATGGACATAATCTGCGACAGGGATATTTTAAACGAGGCCGTGACGCCGGCGCTCTACGCTGTGTCGTCAAAAAACACAAATCAGCTGCTGGAATGTTTTCTTTTGTCCGCCGACAAGGAAGACGGGGTTTTGACCATATGCGGCTACGATTTGGAAAAGGGGATCAAGGTCACTTTGTCGGGCGACGGCATAACGATCAAAGAGGGCGGCAAAATCATAATAAACGCCGCGAAATTTTCTTCCATAGTGAGAAACCTTCCTGGCGGGGATGTATTGATTTCATCCGGTTCCGAATTCGGCGTCACCATAGGGGGAGGCAGGAGCGAATTCAACCTGCACGGTTTTGACGGGGAGACGTTTCCGCTGATACCCGAGTTGAAAGGCGAGAAAAATTTCAAGATAAACAGGAAAATTTTAAAAAATATGATAACCTCGACCCATTTCGCAATCGGGGTCAACAACGCCCGCCCTTCGCTCAACGGAGCCTTGTTTGAAATAAGAAACAACGGCCTGAACATAATCGCGATAGACGGCAACAGGCTCGCCCTGAGGCGCAGTTTTGACGGGGTGGTGCCGGACCCGGGGGAAGGGGGCGAAACTCTGGAACTGGGGTTCATCGTCCCGGGAAAAAGTCTGTCGGAGCTCTTGAAGCTCATCGGCGACGAGGATGAAACCGCGGAAATCGAGCTCACCAAAAAGCATTTTATCATATCGTTTGACAACATAATATATTTTTCGAGGCTGATTGAAAGCGAGTTTTTGGATTACAAGCGTTCGATAAAAATCGACCCCAAAACCACCGTGGCCATAGATACGAAAAATTTCACCGAAAGCGTGGAGAGGGCTTCGCTCATAACCGACGACAGGCAAAAAACGCTCATAAAGCTCAAATTCAAAAAAGAAGAGATAAATATAGAAAATAAGGAGAATTACGGGGTGCTGGAGATCACTTCCGCCGCCCAGCTCGGAAAGGCGACCGACGAGTGCGACATCGAGATCTACGACGAAAACATAGAAATAGGCTTCAACCACAGATATCTTTTAGACGCCCTGAAAGCGGTCCGGGAGGACAAAATCCTGCTCAAATTTGAAAGCCCCACGAAACCCATGGTGATTTTGCCCTATGAGCCAAAAGATGAGAACGGCGAAGATATGGATATAAGCGGCGCGATGGATACGGAAAATTCAAAGTTTTTGTATTTGGTGCTTCCGATTAGGATGAGAGATTGATGAGAGAAAACAATTATGCGTATCGAAAAAGTCGGCATAAAAAATTACAAGAATATCGAATCCGCCGATATAGAGTTTGAAAACGGGATAAATATACTCATCGGGGAAAACGCCAACGGGAAAACAAACGCGGTGGAGGCCATATATCAGTTCGCCCAGGGCAAGAGCTTCAGAACCAAAAACAACGCGGATTCGATAAGCTTCGGCGAGATGGACTGCGATTTGTCGCTGGACTATGTCTCCGACAATTCAAACCGGCGTTCAAATATGAAAATAAAGCTCCAAAAAAGCAAGGGCGACAAAAACGACAAACTCAAAATGTTTTTTTTCAACGGCGTACAGGTCAAAAAAATCGTGGAGTTTATAGGCAATTTCAGGGCTGTGCTTTTTACCCCGGATCATCTGGGGCTTGTCAAGGGCAATCCCGATACGCGCCGCAAGTTTATCGATATGGCCATAAGCCAGATCAAGCCGGTTTATCTGTCATACCTCATAGACTGCAACAGGGTTTTGGTCCAGAGGAACCATTTGATAAAACACATAAAACAAACCGGGGAATCCGGGGAAAAATTGGAGCAGTTCCATATTTGGACAAAAAAATTGGCCAAATACGCCGCCGTGATAACCAGGTACAGGGGCGAGTATACGGAGAGGCTCAAGGAGTATGTCCCGAAATTCTACAACGGGCTCTCGCAGGGCAGGGAAGCCATAAACTTTTCTTATGTGTCGAATATAAACAAGTACGACAAAGAATTCAAGGATTTCCATGATTTTGAGGCCTGCGAGCTTTTGTACGGCGAGGTTTTGGAGAGGGGCCAAAAGGAGGAGCTCGCCGCCGGAACCACTTTGTACGGCTGCCAAAGGGACGATCTGCACATTGAGATAGACAAAAAAAGCGCGAGGGAATTCGCCTCGCAGGGCCAGCAGAGATCGGCTGTTTTGTCATTGAAGCTCGCGGAGGGCGACATTTCGAAAATTTCGCACGGGGAGTATCCGGTGTTTCTGTTAGATGACATATTGTCCGAACTCGACCGCTCGCGGCAGGCCTTCATCTTAAAAAACCTCTCGGACCGGCAGGTGCTGATCACCTGCTGCAACAGCGAACTGCTCGGCGGGGCGGATATAGATATCAAAAAAACAATCAAAGTGGAAAAAGGGAGATTTTTTTAAAATAATGTTTGTACAGGCGTCGAAAAACAGGTTCTTGAGGCAGAGAGACATTGTGGGCGTATTCGATTTGGACACCTCCACGATCTCGGCAGTCACCAAAAATTTTTTGAGCGGGGCGGAAAAAAACGGCAGGACGGTCGGAATAACCAAGCTGCCCAAATCTTTTGTTCTGGCTGCTTTCAAAAAAAGAAAAGAGACGATATATTTCAGCGCAAGTATGACAAGCCATATCCAAAAGCAGCGTTTGTCCACAGGATCCACCCAAAACCTTGGGATAAACGGCGATTGTAAAAATTTTAAAAGTCGGAGGAATTTAATTTCGAAATGAATAAAGAAACGGACAACGCAACAAAGCAAACAACCGCCATAAACGAATATACCGAAAAAAATATCCAGGTGCTCGAAGGGCTTGAAGCGGTGAGAAAGCGCCCCGGGATGTACATTTCGAGCACGGCCCAAAAAGGCCTTCACCATCTGATTTACGAAATCGTCGACAACTCCATAGACGAGGCCCTGGCGGGGCGCTGCGACCGCATAGTGATAGAACTCGGCGCCGACGGCTCGGTTTCGGTGGAGGACAACGGTATGGGTATCCCCGCGGGCATCCACCCCACAGCGGGCATACCGACGGTCGAAGTGGTTTTCTGCATGCTGCACGCGGGCGGAAAATTCGGCGGCGGCGGATACAAGATAGCGGGGGGCCTGCACGGGGTCGGCGCCTCGGTGGTCAACGCGCTGAGCGAATGGCTCGAGATTGTAAACTGCTATGACGGATATAAGTACACTGAGCGCTTCGAGCGCGGCCAGGTCGCAAGGCCGCTCGAAAAAATCGAAAAAACGGACAAACACGGGCTGTATGTCAGGTTCATGCCCGACAGGGAGATATTTGAAACTCTCGAATTCGATTATCCGACCGTGTTAAACCGGATGAGAGAACAGGCGTTCTTAAACGCGGGGCTGACCATAGAGCTCTTCGACCGCCGCGAAAACATCGCGGACATGGTCATAGCCGCCGAGGACGGCGAAAGCGAAGGCGGCGAAGGGGAGCAGATTTCAAACGAGAATGAAAACCCCGCCTTCCAGAGATACAAAATATTGAAATACGACGGCGGGATAAGGAGTTTTGTAGAACATTTAAATAAAATCAAACGCGCCGAAATCCTGCACGGCGACGTGATATACCTTTCCGGCAGAAAAGACACTTCATTTGCCGAAATCGCGCTGCAGTACAACGATTCCTACAACGAGACGCTGCTTTCCTTCGCCAACAACATGCACACAATCGACGGCGGAACCCACGAAACGGGCTTCAAGACGGGACTCACGAAGGCCTTCAACGATTACGCCAAAAAATACAACGTGTTAAAAGACGACGAAAAAGCGCTTTCGGGCGAGGATGTGCGGGAGGGAATTTCGGCGGTGATTTCCGTCAAACTCGAGGACGCGCAGTTCGAGAGCCAGACAAAAGTGAAACTCGGAAATTCCGAAATCAGGGCCTTTGTCGACAATCTGGTCTCTGAGAAACTTTCGGAATATCTCGAAGAGAACCCCGCCGCCGCGCGCGTGATAATCGAAAAATCGATACTCGCCGCCAGGGCCCGCGAAGCGGCGAGAAAAGCCAGGGAACTGACCCGCCGCAAATCCGTTTTGGAAAGCGGTTCGCTGCCCGGGACGCTCAGCGACTGCCAGGAGCGCGAAATGGAAAAAACCGAACTGTTTCTGGTGGAGGGCAATTCCGCCGGGGGTTCGGCGAAAGACGCGAGGGAATCCAAGTTTCAGGCCATACTGCCCCTGCGCGGCAAGGTTTTAAACGTGGAGAAGAGCAGGCTTGACAAAGTGTATTCAAACGCCCAGCTGATACCCATCATACAGGCGCTGGGAACGGGGATAGGCGAGGATTTCAGCATTGAAAAGCTGCGTTACGGAAAAATAATAATAATGAGCGACGCCGACGTCGACGGCTCGCACATAAAGACGCTGCTCTTGACTTTCTTTTTCAGGCATATGAAGCCGCTCATCGACAACGGGCACATATACGCCGCCCGCCCGCCGCTGTTCAAGGTATCCAAAGGCAAGCAGGAAAGATACGCCTTTTCCGAAGAGGAGAGGGACAGATATATGGAGGAGCTCGGTCACAATGCCGAAGCGCAGAGATACAAGGGGCTCGGCGAAATGAACCCGGATCAGTTGAGGGACACCACGATGAACCCCGAGACCAGGACGATATTCAAGATAAACATAGAAGACGCGCTGATCGCCGACGAGACTTTTTCGATATTGATGGGCGACAATGTGGAGCCGCGCAGGGAGTTTGTGGAAATGAACGCGAAATACGCGACGGAGCTGGATTTCTGACGATGTTTTTATTGTTTATAGGGAGAAAAATATGAAAATCGCCACGCTTGCCCTAAATCCCGCCTTGGACAAAACCATGTACTTCGGAGACGACCCCGAATTCGGCGTTTTGAACCGGGCCGCGGCCCCGTCGGTGACGAGCCTTGGGGGCAAGGGCACGAATATATCGCGCGTTTTGCGCCTGCTGGAAATAGAGTCGACCGCTTACGGGTTTGTGGGCGGGGACAACGGGGACATGTTTTTGAAAATGCTGGAACCCTATGGCATACACACCGATTTCACGCGCACAAAATGCGAGACGAGGCAAAATATAAAGCTCATATCAAAGCGCGGGGAAGCCACGGAATTCAACGAACCGGGCGGGCCGGTCGAAGCTTTTGAAAAAGAGGCGCTCATGGAAAAAATAGAGCGCGCCGCAGCCGCAGCCGATTTGTTTTTTATGGGAGGTTCAATTCCCGCGGGAATTGAAAAGGATATATACAAAAGCATCTTGGATTTGGGCGCCGCCAAAAACGCGAAAACCAAGTTTATCATAGACTGCGACGGCGAAGCGCTGAAATTGTGCATGGCAAACCCAAATAAACCTTACGCAATCAAGCCCAATCAGTTCGAATTGGAACAGTTCAGCGGCAAAAAATTCGATCTGGACCAAAATTTCGATTTTGGGCTTGAAGCGGTAAAAAGGGAGGCCGAAAGGATATATGAAAAAACCGGGGTCGTGGTTTTATGCTCACTCGGAAAACACGGCGGACTGTACTGCGGGGGCGAGGGAATTCACTTTGCAGCCGCCCCGAAAGTCTCCCTCCGGGGCTTCACCGGGGCGGGCGACACATTTTTGGCCGCTTTTTGCGCGGTGTATTTCGGGCTGTTTTGCCTGCCTCACAAAAAAGAGAACCGCGGGGCGGCCGCGCTGGATTTCGCGGTGGCGGCTTCGGCGGCAAAAGTCAAAAAACCCGGGACGGAATTTGCCGCGGTCTGCGAAATGCTCGAAATGTATAAAATGATAACAAAAAAATAAATATAAACAAGAGGGGAAAAATGGAATTGGAACTGGATTCATCTTACGAGGATCAAAAAATCATCGATGTGGAAATCGACAGGGAAATGAAAAAATCGTTTTTGGAATACGCGATGTCGGTGATAACCGCGAGGGCGCTTCCCGACGCGCGCGACGGATTCAAGCCTATACACCGGCGCATTCTGTATTCGATGTATGAGCAGGGGCTCACATACAACAAATCCACCAGAAAATCCGCGACCACCGTGGGTTACGTGATGGGGCACTATCATCCGCACGGCGATTTGGCCATATACGATTCGCTTGTCAGGATGGCGCAGCCGTTTTCGCTCAGGTATCCGCTCATCGACGGGCAGGGCAATTTCGGCAATGTGGACGGCGACGGCGCGGCCGCGATGAGGTATACCGAATCGAGGATGAGCCGCTTGGCCGAGGAAATGATGACGGATATCGAAAAAAACGTGGTCGATTTCATTCCCAATTTCGACAGCAAACTCGAAGAGCCCGCAGTGCTGCCTTCGAGGTTTCCGAACCTGCTTGTCAACGGGTCCATGGGAATCGCGGTGGTCATGGCCACAAATATCCCCCCGCATAATTTAAACGAAGTGACAGACGGCATAATCGCCGTCATGGAACGCCCCGATATAAACGTCCTGGAGCTGATGGCGCACATCAAAGGGCCGGATTTTCCGACGGCCGCTTCCATTTACGGGACTTCGGGGATCCTCGAAGGCTACATGACGGGCAGGGGCAGGGTGCTGGTGAGGGCGAAGGCCGAAATTGAGGAATATAAAAAAACACACAGGATAATCGTAACCGAAATACCCTATCAGGTCAACAAATCCAATCTCGTCAAGAGCATGGCCGATTTGGTCAAGGACAAAAGGATCGACGGAATAACCGATATCCGCGACGAGAGCGGCAGGGGCGGAATGAGGATTGTGGTGGATCTGCGCAAGGACGTAAACGCCTCGGTGATACTCACTCAGTTATACAAATTCACGCAGATGCAGGAAACGTTCGCCATGAATATGGTGGCCTTGGTCAACGGCGAGCCGAAAGTGTTGAACCTAAAACAGCTCATAACGAACTATATCGCCCATCAGATCGACGTGGTCACCAAAAGAATAGAGTTCGACCTGGAAAAGGCGAAACAGAGGGCGCATATTCAGGAGGGTCTCAAAATCGCCCTCGACAACATAGACGAGGTCATAAACACAATACGCTCAGCCAAAACGATAGCCGAGGCCAAACAGGCGCTGATCGTCCGCTTCGGGTTTTCGGACGCGCAGGGCCAGGCGATAGTCGAGATGCAGCTGGGCAGGCTGTCGGGGCTTGAAATAAACAAGATCGCCGAGGAACTTGAGCGGCTGTGCGCGCTCGTTGATGAACTGACGGGCATTTTAGGCGACCCGAGCGCGGTGAAGAAGATAATAAGAGACGATCTGCTCGAAATAAAGCGCAGATACGGCGATGAGAGGCGCACCGAGATCATACAGAGCGAAACGGAAATATTCTTTGAGGATTTGATAGAACGCGAGCAGTGCGTGGTCACCATGACCGAAGCGGGGTATATAAAGCGCCAGCCCGCGAGCGTATATCAGGTGCAGCGCAGGGGCGGCAAGGGCATTTCCGCAATGGCCACGAAGGAAGACGATTCCGTGACTGATATGTTCGCCTCGCATTCGCACGACATGATGATGATGTTCACAAACAAGGGAAAGGTCTACGGAAAAAAATGCTATGAGATACCCGTTTCGTCGAGGATTTCAAAGGGCATGAACATGGTGAACCTTTTGGAACTCGGCGAGGGCGAAATGGTTTCCACGATCATACCCCTTTCAAATACCGGCTCCGGCTATTTGATCATGGTGACAAGGAACGGGATTATAAAACGCTCCAAGCTTTCGGAGTTTTCCCGAATAAACCGAAACGGCAAGATAGCGGTGAGCCTCGATGAGGGCGACGAGCTCGCTTTTGTCTCGCTGACGGGCGGCGGCGACGAGATATTTATCGCGGCGACCAACGGGTTGGGCATAAAATTCCACGAGAGCGCGGTCAGGGTGATGGGCAGAAGCTCCCGGGGAGTCAGGGCCATAAGGCTCGCTTTGGGGGCGTCTGTGGCGGGAGTCACGGTAAATCCCGGGATTTCGGATATGCAGGACGCGCAGGAAGTACAGGAAATACAGGAATTGCAAGAAATACAAGAAGAAACCGAAGTCGTCGATTTGGATGAATACGAAGAAGAAGAGGACGAACTCGAACCCGAACCCGAACC
>WQXD01000032.1 GCA_009785015.1 Oscillospiraceae bacterium
CGTTTTATGCCCGCGTTTTCGAGCTTCTGAATGTTTCTCATGGGATTGTTCGTGCGCACGAGCGAACCCGACACTTCGGTTTTCGTGCTGTTTCTGTTTTCGCGGAACTCATACAGCGGATTTATCGCGATGCTTCGTTTTTCCTCGTCGTATCCGAGCACTTCGGCTATCTCCACGGTTTTGCGGCTCTTGTCGCGCAGCCGCGAGAGATGTATTATGATATCCACCGCCGAGGCTATTTGCTGGCGTATGGCCTCGAGGGGCAGGGCCTCGGCTCCCTGCAGCACCATCGTCTCAAGCCGGCTGAGCATATCGTATGTGGAATTCGCGTGGCCTGTGGACAGCGAGCCGTCATGGCCCGTGTTCATCGCCTGCAGCATATCCAGAGCTTCCGCCCCGCGAACCTCCCCCACCACGATCCGCTCCGGGCGCATGCGCAAGGCGGTTCTTATCAGCTCCCGCACGGTTATGGCGCCTTTGCCGTCGGGCCCGGCGTTTTTTGTTTCGAGGCGCACTATATTTTCTATGTTTTTTATCTGAAGCTCGGCGGAGTCCTCAATGGTGATGATGCGTTCGTCGCGGGGGATGAAATTGGACAGGGCGTTTAAAAACGTGGTTTTGCCGCTGCCGGTCCCGCCGCTGATAAAAATATTGTATTTGGCCAAAACCAATATTTCAAATATTTCGGCCATTTCCGGCCCGAAAGAACCGCAGGAGATCAATTTATCTACAGTCATGGCTTCTTTCGGAAAGCGCCGTATGGTGACAATTGGTCCGTTTAAGGCTACCGGGGCCGTCACCACATTCACTCTTGAACCGTCCTCGAGGCGCACATCCACGATGGGCTCGCTCTCGTTTACCGCCCGCCCCATTTTCGAAACGAATTTGGTTATGATAATTTCCAATTCGCGGCGGCTCTCAAACTGTTTGTCCATTTTAAACAGACGGCCCGCTTTCTCTATGAAAATATCCTTGTATCCGTTTATCATCACTTCGGTGATATCCGGGTCGTTTATGATCTGTCCGAGCACGCCGAGTCCCCGTATCGCCTCGAATACCGCATTCGTGATAA
This sequence comes from Oscillospiraceae bacterium, assembly GCA_009785015.1. The sequence goes on from WQXD01000032.1 coordinate 1,073, forward strand.
AACATTTTTCCTTGAAATTCAAGGACGACAATTCGAAATAGGTTTTTTGGTCGCCGGCACGCGCCCGGCCGGTTTTTGTTTCGATGAGTTTGTCCGTGGTTTCGCGTATTTCATCGTCGCTCATATCGGTCAATTCGGCGTGATTTTGAATTTCGGCCTTCAGTTGCGAAATGAGCGTATTTTTGGTTTCTTCAGTCACAAATCACTCACCCGCCAATTCAAAATTTTCGTTTGACAAAATTTTAAAAACCGCGGCCGGGTCGGCCGCCTGCACAAAAGGCAGCTGCACCGATCTGTCCGTATCTATGCCCGGAGCGGCCGCTCCCTTGTTGTTTACCGTGACAATTTTGGATTGTATTTTCCCGAAAACATCGTGCTGGTTTGTAAACTGACGGATTTTTGCCCGCGACGTTTCCGAAGGTTCGCACACAAGAAGCACCGTTTGGGCCAATTCGAACACTTTTTTTATACGTTCATCGCAAACCGACGACAGATCGACGACCAATTCCTCCGTTTCGGCGGCGCAGGCCGTAATCAGTTTTTCGATATCGCCGGGGGACAATATATTCATATCCTCGTAATTTTCGGGTTCGCCAAAATACGAGATACCCGAATTCGCGTCCGTTTGGCGCACGGCGGCGATGAACATTCGGATATTGGATTCGAATTTTTCGAATATTTTGCTGATACTTTTTCCGGAGCCCTGAAAATACGCCGATGTACTCGCGAAATTTTCCAAGCTCAGATACGTCGCTTTTTTCCCTTTTGAAACCAAGTGCGCGCAGTACGCCAGCGCCACCGTGGTTTTTCCGGCTCCTCCCGCGGGCGACCACACGGCGCAGATACGCGCCCGGGCCGGATTTTCGCTTTTGGGGCCGCTTATCTCGGAATAATGTTCCAGGATATTTCCGGCTATCGACGAAATCCGCTGATATTTGTAAATTTTTATCATATCGGAGCTCTCTTCGGCCGTTTTTTGTCCATCTGACAAGATAAGCAAAAGGGCGGCCGGACTTGAAGCCGCCAAAGGCATAAAGTCCGGATCCGCCAATAAAATATCGAATTTTCCGCCTGAAAGCAAATTGCCCAAGCGGTTTATTGAGGTGCAGGCGGCGACCTCGAATGTGCCCGAGTGTTTTTCGGACAGGACGCCGGAGAGATGTTCGGCGTAATCGGAATCCGCAGTGGCAATCAGCAATTTTATTTTCACGGTTTCAGTCACCTCGCAATATAGAAAATATACCACGAGCCGCTCTCATCTCAATCACAAATTTAGTAAAATGTAGTTATTTTTTCATTATTTTCATCATTTTTTTGGAGCCCCAGTCTCAAACCGGTCACAGCTTGGCTTTTGGTCCTCTATTTGGTAAGGTTTTCGTAGCGGACAAACGGGTCGTCAATCAATATGCAGCCCTCGCGGCAATCGCTCAATCCGGAATACAGCACGGCAGTTCCGTCCCCGTTCCTGACGATGCCGGAGGTAAAACAAACGTCCTTCAAGTTCGGTCGCTTCGCGTCCAAATCCGGAAAGCAGTCGCGGGAACCGATGACGCTGACGGGTGATATTTCCCGCGTCACGGGATTGATTGCCGCGGCGAAGCTGTAGTAATGGAGTTCCCTTCCGCCCTCCATTTCTCCCCCGCCCCACGATTTGTGTCCGATTATGCCGATCAATCCGTTTTTCAGGTTGTGAAGCTGGTTGCAGCCGCCCCATTCGTCGCTGAGAAACAGCCAGCGGATCAATTCCGCTCTCGCGATGGTTTCGGCCGTCAATTCCCGTAAGTCGTTTACGACGGTAAAACCGACAGCGGCTACTATCCCGTGTTCGCTCACTGCGGAACCGTTGGGGCGCGAAAACACCGCCACCCGGCCGTCGGGAAGTTCCAGCAAGCGGATGTCTTTCATGTGGGTTGGGCCGTGGATGATATGCCGGGGGCAGGAGAGGTCGTCGATATTGAAAAAATCCGTATGGAATGTGACAAGGCTTCCGTCGTCGCGCCAAACCGCATCCACGCCGCCGAGTATAAGGCTTCCTTTGATTGTCGTGATGAACGGGTCCTGCAAGCCGGATATAACCCGGGCTTCCGGCATCAGCGCCCAGCCGTTCGGGGTTTTTTCGAAAAACATGGTGGCCGCACTTTCCAAGTCGCGTCGTTCCACGCGTCCCGCGATAACGGTTTTGCCTTTGTAACTGAAAGGAACGCTCGTGTTATAGACATCAAAGCCGTCAACGCCGATGAAGATCATAATTTCTCCTCGGTTCTTCGGAAATCTGTTTTTTTTAAAATCGTTGTAGTCATCCAGCGCCCGCGCAGGAATCAATTCTTTTGAAAAATTCAAGTTTTACACCCTTTCCCCGCGCAATTCGCGGAACAATAAAATTATTTAAAATTCCGAACAGACTTCGTTGACTATCTTCACCCATTCGCCCAAACGCCAAAGCTCGCCGCGGACGGTCAGCACATCCTTGAGCGTGACGTCGACATGGCAGCCCCGCGATTTCTCCATCGCGCTTCTTACATCGTCTTTTATAAACTTCGGGTCCCAGTCCCCGCTGACGTGCGAAGCCGGGTTCGGACGCCACGACAGGATATAATCTGTCCCGATTTGCTCGGCGCAGGCGGCTGCATCCGCCCACGGCGTGACGGAAATGCGGCGCAGATTCGGAATGTTTTTCAAATAGCCGATTTTACCGGTTAAATCTTCGCAGCAGCCGTAAGCTGTCAGCCCGAAGGGCTTAAGCAATTCCCTGTCGTATACGAAGGAAAACTCGTCTGTCATTGCGGGGGATACCCCGGCCATTTCCTGGCTCGCCAAATAGCCCCACAGTTTATCCATCTTTACGCCGTGGGAATTAGGCTTCGGGTCGGGCAGTTCCCTCGAATAACACATCGTCTGGGAATCGCCGCAGGTGAGCGAAAAATCGCCGGCCCTTTGCGCCTGCTCATGGATATTTTTATATCCGGAACAAAGGATGGATATCAATTCCTTGACGTATTCCGGGCGGTCGTACATATCCGTCAATAAGTTGTCGAAACCGAGCATTATACCGAGGTCACCGCCTTTGGCGTTGATCGTCGCATAAGGTCCGCGGTAACGGTCCACGGTCAGAACGTCACCGAAAATGCCGTCCAGCAGGTTCCATTGGTAATTCGAGGTTTCCTCGTCTATAATATGGTCGGGCGGCGTCAGCTTGGACAAGTCGGGACATTTCAGAAGCGAGGGAAGATAATGCACCGACCGCCCGTTTTCCGTATACTCCACCACGGGGCTTACGCCGAAACCGTAGGCCTTGTACGCGGGGCGTACTGTCAGCCACGGCTCGATAATTTGGTCGTCGCCGAAAGACGCACGGAAGAGCTGGAGACGCAAATCGAATTCAATCCGGCGCAGAAAAGGGTCGGAGCATTTCAAGGAGTTGTCCGGCACGCCCTCAGCCGAACCCACATCGCCCAAATATGCGAAGATATGGGTCGTGACTCGGGTGCGTTCCAGACTGTTGTGCCCGCGCCACAATTCGCGGAGCTCGTCGTAGCGCGTATTTGCGGCAATCTCCGCCACTTGCAGGGCAAGTTCACGCAGAATGGCCTTTTCGTCATTTAAAAACAATCACATCACATCCTTTATTTTTATATTTTTTGCCCGGCGACCGGTCTTTGTTTGGATGGATTGGCCGCTTATTTAAGTAATGAGGGCATTTTTAGAGTTACATAACAAGAAAAGCAGTTCCGAATCGTTGCCCCCTTTTATTATGGGAAAACTTATCTAAAGACGGTATATCGTTTATATCAAATTTCGGCTCAAATGTTAAAGTTGCCGTTGTGTATCTTTCGAATTCGTCATTCCAATTACAATCTTGTGTTATTTTGAACCAAGATAGTACATTCATTCCAATTAGTGCGCTGGTTCTCTGCGCCAATTTCGTATGAAACTCAATGACATGAACATATACGGGGCCGAGACTTACGCCGCCAAGTATCAGATTGGGGATTATTGTATATCCCGGTTCTATTTCTCCGCCAATACCTACTACTTCTTCCCCTGTTGGTAACGGATATATTTTGTATCCGGCAATATCTGCGACTTCTTTTGAAATGCAAGTGGTTCCGGAACCGGGGTCATATACCATTGTAAGATTCGGCGGTTTTTCAAAATTAGCCGATTCAATTTTTGTCTCTATCCGTAAGACATAATCAAATGAAGCCGTTATTTCTATCATCAGTCAGTTCCTCCAGCATATAAATTTAATGGAATACTGCCGATATATTCGACACTGCAACTTCCTATTGTGCCTCTTTCCTTTTCATTTATTTCTTTTAATAACCCATATAGCTCTTTCATTGAATCAGTAGCATAATACCGTACAACTCCACCAGCCATTGAATCTTGTTTTGGCGTCATTTCTATATTTGTCAATAATACTTGATGATTCCAATATTTTTTCCTTATTTCATCTTTTGTCATATATACGGGACTATCGACTATAAAAATCTTTTTATCCATAATTATTACTCCTTACTTTTTTGCCCATTTTTTCCTTTCATAAAAACTTTGAGGACGGCGAGGCCCAAAAGCATCATGAGCGGAAAAATGATCGCCGCCAGAAGCCCCGTATTCAAATCCTTCCAGTCCGCCGCGATTCCAGTCAGCCACGGCCCGACAGAGCAGCCCAAATCCCCTCCGAGCGCCAAAATGGCGAACATGGCAGTTCCCCCGGAAGGATATCCCGCCGCTGTGAGACTCAGCATTCCGGGCCACATCAAACTGACGCTCACCCCGCAGAGAGCGCAGCCCAAAAGGGCCAGCGCGGGAATTGGGACAAGGGCGGTGATCAGATATGACGGCACGCATAAAACCGTGCAGATGACCAATATTTTGTGGATGTTTATTTTCTGCCCCTTGATCCCGTACAGGGTGCGCATGGCGCCCATCATCACGGCAAATATGCACGGTCCCAAAAGATCCCCCAGGGTTTTTGAAATGCCTAACCCTTTTTCGGCGAAAATCGAAGCCCATTGCGCCATAGCCTGTTCCGAAGCGCCCGAACACACCATCAACAAAAGCGCCACCAAGAAAATCTTCGAAGTGAGAAGTTTTTTTAGCGGTGTCCTTTGGCTTTCCTCCACGGGCGGCATAAGCGGTACTTTGGTGAATCTGACAAGTGTGAAAAGGGGCAAAATCGACCACACAAGCGGGAGTATAAACCACAGATCATGTCCGATGGCGCTCAGCGCCAAAGTGGACAAGACAATGACGATGAGCTGGCCCCAGCTGTAAAACGAATGCAGCAAACTCATGGAAGAAGCTTTGGCTTCGCCCGGAAGGCTTTCGACGATGGGGCTGATGAGCACTTCTATCAGCCCTCCCCCCACCGAAAACACCACAGTGGAAATAATGAGCCCTATATAGGGCTGCGGAGTCAGTTTCGGCAGAAAAGAAAGCATCACCATCCCCGCCGCAGCCAAAGCGTGCGCGAGCACGGCCGAGGCCCGATGGCCGAGTTTATCGGCGAATTTTACGGCAAATGCGTCGGTTAGGAGCTGCGTTATGAAAATCACCATCACTATGCTTCCGAGCATGGTATATGAAAGCCCGAATTTGTCTTTGAAAATGACAAACATAGTCGGCGGCAGATTGACGATGAGCGCCTGGGTTATATATCCCAAATAGCAGGCGTGCAGCGTGCTCTTGTAATTTATTTTGTTCACCTTATTCACGTTGGATCATTACCTCGCCTATCTTAAAATATTTTTGAAATTGTTGCTTTATTTTATATTTTGTGGTATACTGAATTTCAGCGCTAAAAAACAAATTGAGGATAAAAGTTCATGAAAAGAAAACATGTAATCATATCATTGTCGGTGCTGCTGGCAGTAATGGCAGCCCTCGCGTTCGCGGTGCTTTTTGCCGTCCCCTATGCGATATCGTCCGCCCGCTACAAACAAGCGGAAGAATCGCTTGAATCCGGCGATTACCAAAAGGCGCTGGCCGCCTTTGAGGAAACAGAGGGCTTCCGCGATTCTAAGGAAAAAATAGAAAAGCTGAAAAAATATCTGATACCGTATGAACAAGCCGAAAATTTGCTCGCTGAAGGGGATTTTACGCGCGCCGTCGAAGCCTTTTTTGAACTTGGAGACTACGGCGACTCCCCCAAAAGAGTGCTCGAAGCCAAATACGCCCTGGCCCAAAAACAACTGCAGAACGATGAGTACGAAGAAGCGATTGTCGCTTTTAGGGAACTTGGGGACTACGGCGATTCGCAAGAAAAAGCGCTGGAGGCCACATATGCCCTGGCCCAAAAACATTTCCAAAACGCCGAATACGCCGCCGCCCTGGCTATTTTTCGCGAACTCGGCGAAAAGAAATATTCAAACAGCGAAGAACGCGCGGAAGATACAATCCGGTACATCCGGTACAACGCCGCGCTCGATTTGCTCGAAAAGCAAAATTTTATCAAAGCATACGAAGAATTTGATTCGCTCGGCGATTTTTTGGACTGTTCGGATAAATTGATCGAGGTCGACAAAGCTTACTGGCAGCATACCGACGCCCAAAACGCAATGGAGGCATACTCCCTCTATTTGAAATTCCCGGGCGCGAACCACAAAACCGAAGCCGAAGCCGCGTACGAACGCCTATTTGCCCTCGAGCAAACCGAAAAAGCGGAGCGCGCATTTGAGAATGCCTCAGCTAAAAACACCGTCAAAGCCTTGAATTTTTTTGCCGCCGCTTGGGAAAACTCCCCTTATGCCGCAGACTTTCTGGAGCGCGCCGAAAGCCGTATCAAAGAACTGCAAAACGACGGCAGTTTTTCCTCCGCGATTCTGGAAAATGCAAACAGCGCGACTAAGGCGGACATCGAAACTTTTCTGGCCGATTATCCGGGCCACAGGGACGAAGCGAAAATACGGGGGCTTGTGGAGGGGGATATATTTACTCTGACCGGCTCCGGCGTGATCGAGCTCTACATAACCGGCGACTCCATCGATTACACCACCGTCAGGCTCAAAAACAAATCAATCCGGAACATGACCGTTATAATTCCTACAGGGGCGTATTTCGCGGCAAACAGCGCCGGAGTCCAAAATATGGCAGTCAGGGAGACAAAAACCGTGTCAATCAGGGCAAACGACAGCACATCGGTCAGCATCCCCACTGCCTGCATGAATATCGACAAAGCCGTACCGGATTTCAACGACGGTTTCAAACTTTCCGTCCTCGGAACCGGTTCAAAACTCGAGCGCGTGATGTTCCTGCTCGAACAAAACAACGCTTCATATTCTGTCGCGCAGGCGGCGGTTTGGATCGTCACGGACAACCCTAATGAGCATGACCTTTTAAACACATTGGTCTATTCCGACGGAGCCCGCGCGATAAGCTCCGGAGATCTCGCCCGGGCGCGCGAAATCGTGGCGGAAGCGGGCTGAAAACAACTTATCTTGTCATGTACAGGCCGTGGGTGAAGTCGGGGATTTCGACGGGGTGCGAGCCCAGCGAAATCGATTTTTCGGAGAGAGGGGTTATACTGGCCAGAAGCGCCGCTTCGTATGTGTCGACCGGCGGCTCATGGGCCGAGGCCGCGCTCATCAAAAATTCGCGCACGACGAGATAATCCATTCCGCCGTGGCCTTCTTTGTGTATCCCCGATTTTTGATATTGGTCCCACATGGGGTGTTCGTATCCGTGCTTTTCGATAAAATCATAAAAGTTTTCCCAGGTGTGGCCCGGGCTCACGCCTTCGATATATATCGAGGCGTTGTCTTCCATCCAGATCCCTTTGGTCCCCTGCACCCTGCCCGCGCGCGAGTAAGGGCGCGGAAGCGACGTGTCGTGGGTCAATACCAGAGTTTCCCCGTTGGAGGTTTTTAATACGCTGGTGATGATATCTCCCTGGTTTATGGTTTTGTTTTGTATGTGGTGATCTGCGGGCAAATGTTCTTTTGCCCATTCTTTTATCCCTCTCGCTTTTGACGAAACCGAAACAAGCGAAACAAACCTGTTGCCGTTGTGGATTTTGAGCAGCTTCATCATGGGACCCAGCCCGTGCATCGGATAAAAATCGCCGTTTCTGTGGATGTGGTGATCCAAGCGGTAATGGCGGCCCTCCCAGCTTGTCGCAATTGTTCGCAAGTCGTGCTGATATCCGCACTGGAGATGAATCAGCTCGCCGAAAACGCCCTTCTGTGTCATGTTCAAAAGGGCCATTTCCTCCCGCCCGTAATTGCAGTTTTCCAAAAACATGCACGGAACACCGGTTTCCTCATATGCAAAGACGAGCCCAAAACATTCGTCGAGATTCGAAGCCCCGCCGCATTCTATCGCCGGCCGTATGCCTTTTTTTATCGCTTTCACCGCTATGGGGATGTGGGTCTGCCAGGAAGTCGCGACGATTATCGCCTGAAGATTTTCGTGGTTTAAAAAATCGTTTTCATTTGTGTAAACTGCCGGAGCTGTTCCGGTTTTTTTCTGAACGGCCGCGGCCGCCGCTTCGGCCCTGTCCGGGTAAACATCGCACAGCGCAGAAATTTCAAGCTCGCACGGAAAAGAAGCGTCGAGGCTCATATTGGCGAGCATTTCCGCGTGGAACCTGCCCCGTCCCCCGAGCCCGATAACACCGGTTCTCAACATATATCCAAAATTCTCCTTTATTTATATATTCTTCAAATTTTTACCTGTCCGCGATTTTTGTGAATTCGTCGATGGTTTTTTGCATCGCCTTTAGGGCGGCGCCCTCCCTTTTTTCGTATGTCGCCACAAAAGAGGCGTTTTTGGATTGTATCGAGCTCAAAATGACGTCCCTTATACCGCCCCAGTCATAGAGCATACCCACATCATAGCTGCGCCCCGCCATGATGATATCGAGCATTTCCTTCGAATCCTCGTCCCTGAGCCCTTTTGTGACAAGGTTTATGTCATAATACGCCGGGAAAATCGTGTTCATTCCTTCGGCGACCATCGCCTCTATTATTATTCCCGTGCGCTCGAGTTCCGGATTTGTCACGGGCACGGTCACCGCCGTCGGCCCCCACAGACCGCAGATCGTGTAATGCTTGTCCTGCGCGGCGTCGAATTTGGGATATGGCAGCATACCGAAATCCTGCTCCATCGCCCTCGCCTTTTGAACGACGGTCATGGCGGCCCCGGCGAAAAGCACCTGATTCTGGTACAGCAGCTTATATGTTTCTTCATGCAGGTCCGGAGCGCGGGAAGTATTGAGCATAAAATCGGATTCTGTGAATATTTGGTAAATTTTCTCATACACGGCGACGGATCTTTCGTTTATCATCGTAAAATACGGCACCCCGCCGCTGTCGGTGCGGGCGATGCGCTCCCCCGAAGCGATAAACAAATTCCACGCCTCGGCGTCAAAGCCGCTGTAGGGATACCTGTCCTCGGGGCCCATCGCGCCGTCGCCGTTCAGATCCAGGGCGGCCGCTCTCGCCACATTCATAAAGTTGTCAAATGTCCATTCGTTGTCGCGAACGAGCTGATACGGATTTTTTATGTTGAGGTCCTGAGCGACTTGTTTATTGAAAAGTATGCAAAAGCTGTCGTCTTTGTCGTTTATGCCCATGCAGCTCATGCCGAAATACAGCTTGCCGAGTATTTTGAGCGTTTCGTTCACCGGTATGTCCCACCAGGGTTTCGCCAGGTCTATATACGGGATTTCATAGAGGTTGACCAAATACCCCTGAGTGGCGAGCAGCGAGGAATCATAGACGCCGCTCATCGCCATATCGAACGAATTGTCCTGGGCGAGCACGCTTTTTTCAAAATCTTTTTTCACGCGGTCGTTGTATATTCCGCCCGTGGCGTCTATGGTGGCTATTTTTATGTTGTACTTGGCCTCTATCGTCCTGTTGCGCCGGTAAACCGCGTCGTTTATGCGCTCCCCGTTTTCCGCGTCTGCATATATGCATTTTTCTATCCAGTCCCGGTCCCCGGAATTTATATCCGGCCCCCTCTGGTACACCGTGAATTCATAACCGCCGAAATCGCTCTCGGGAAGCTCGGGGGTATATACCAAAATTTCCCCTCCCGCAGGGTTTTCTTCGGGCAAATCCCGGCTGTTTTCGGCGTTATCCGGCGCTTTGTCATTTGTTTTGCAGCTGCAGAGCAAAGAGCCCAGAACAAAAAGCAGAATAGCCGCGCATATGATCCGTTTCATTGGATAACCTCCTCAAAATTATTTACTCAATTTCCGAACATGATCTCGCGCATATATTCCGTCGATTTTACGGCGTCGTTTGAATCCAATATCTCCTGCACGCGCCCGAAATCGAGGCTGTCTGCCACTTTTTCGAAAGTTTTCATCCACTTTACCGTCTGTTCGACGGCGTCGCGGCTGTTTTCGCGGTAGGGATATTGATCAGTGGAGATATATCCGGTGTAGTTCAGTTTTTTCAGCCAGTAAAACATCTCCACAAATTCGATTGTGTGCACCGAACCGCATATCATGTCGTCGTCCCAAAGGCGCCAGTTGTCATTCATGTGAAAATGGAACATTTTGCCGCGCGCCATGGCCGCGCATATCGACTCGCTCACGTTTTCATACGCTTCGAGCGCATGCCCCACATCGATCGTAATTCCGATGTTATCTTTTTTCATCTCGCCGATTAAAGCCACTGCCGTCCATATATTGGCCAGAAAACTGTGGTTTCTGGGTTCTTTGGGTTTGTATTCGAGCGAGAATTTTATATCCGGCATGGCCTCGGCGCACTCTCCTATTCCCTCGGACAGCCATTTGTGCGCTTTTATGTAATCCGCCTGCAGCGGGTAATCGTAGCCGTCCTGCCCGTTCCATATGCTCATCATATCGCATTCGAGCGCGCGCCCGAGCTCGGCTGTTTTGAGCGTTTCTTTTACCGCCGCTTTGCGCACTTCGGGGTCCGGCGAAGTAAAGGCGCCCTTTGCCCAGATTTTCGAGCCGAAATGGTCGGGTATGATCGCCACCGATTTGAATTTATACTGTTTCCGCAAATCGTCCAAAAGCCCGATTGTCCTGTCGCTCACGTGCCAGTTGCCGATATACTCCAGCCCCTCCACGCCCTCAATCGACGCGGCGCGCTCGAAAAGTTCCGGTATATCGAATTTGCGCCCATAGCCGTCGGTCATGTATCTGTCGGAACACTGCCCCACATTTCCAAGAATAACAGAATATTTTATCATACAATTGCCCCTCCCTATAAAATATGTTTGAAATTATTATATCACGGCTTATCGTTTTTTGCAATGCTTTCAAAAAATTAAAAATTTACCGTAACGCCCGCCGGAGCGCTTACCTTGTCGAATATCACCCGCCCGTCTTCGTCTTTATGCCAGCTGACTTCTATATTTCCCAGCAAATGGGGAAAAATCCCGCGCGCCCATTTTACGCTGCCCGGTTTTACATCGATGAAAATCTCATTTAATCCCCGCTTCATGTCGAAATTTACGCCCAGAATATATCTCGACATGATATAGGCGGGGCTTGCCGCCCAGGCGTGGCATTGGCTCTCCGCCAGATTCCAATGCTCGGGCGCCGTTTTTAATCCCTTCGACAAAACCCAGCCCCAGCCTTCTTTTATGCAGCTCTCAGCAGTGGTATACAGCCCGGCTTTATACATGCTGTCGAGCATGTAATAGGCGTAACTCGTCGAAAAGCTCGTGCCCCCGGAGCTGTCATATCCGTTTTTGAAGAACGGGAGCAGCAAGGGCCCGATATTTTTCTTTATCATCTGCAGTTTGTCTTCGCCGGCCGCCCCGGCGCGCAGCGCGATCAGCGAAGCGTGCGGCGAAAAATCGAGCATATCCGAGTTATCCGCGAACAAACCCCTCTCTTCGCTCCAGAACGTTTCGGGAATCGAGTTTTCCAGCACTTTTATTCTGTTTTCCAGCGCTTCGAAATCCCCGTTTTTACCCGTCTGCCCCGCCAGATAGCAGGCTCCGCGCAGCGCGATCAGATACAAACACGAAAATATACAATTTACGCCGGTCCTGTTGGTCCATCCCCCGTCGCCCAGATGCCCCGTGCGTCTGTCGTGCGGGTTGTTTTTATCCGGCGGATCGGCGCACAAAAGACAATCCGCTCTTTCGTCCGAAAGCGCGTTGAACACGCCCAGATTGGTCATCAGGCTGTCCCACCATGTTTCTATGAGATCGAAGTCGCCAGTGTACAAATAGTAGCAGTAAAAGGCTTCAACTGCGTACAGTGAAAAATCGGGCAGCACGTAATCGCCGGTATTCGGGTACAGGCAGCGGTACTGGCCGCTTTCGTGCGCCGACTGCGCGTACAGTTCAAGCGAGCGTTTCATGAGTTTTTGATCCCCGAAACACGCCAGATTGTTGTGGTACTGGATGAGCGTGTCGAGCGTATAAAGGCCCCTCTCGCGGTCGACGCAGTCCTCATAAACATCTTCCATGTTTATTTCCTGCGTGAGCGCGCACATTTTCCAGATATTATTAAGCGCCGGATCCGAACATTCGAAACTGCCGGCTTTATCCACGGGATAATGCGCCGATATGAACGCTATGTTTTCAAGCGTCACGTCGCCGCCGGTGTTTCTGACGGTGATATTCAAATATTTGAACCCGCGCGGCTGTACCGGCGACCAATCGACTGTATCATCTGAACAAACCAACCTGTCTCCGAGCGGTATCCACGACTGCTGCCGTAAATGGCGGTTGTCGGACATGTATCTGTCGGCGTACAGCAAATCGATGACCGCTCCTTTCACGCCCGAGAATACAAAATGCAAAAAAGCCAGCCTCATGTGTTCCATGTCGAATATGAGCGTGAATCCGTCGGGATAGAGGCTTTTTTTGAATGTGAACCCGTTTAAATCGTCCGGGGCGGCGATCTGGGCGGCGGAGGCGTAGGTATCCCAGCTCGCCTCCCGGCAAGGGCTTTCGGCTTTGTTTTCAGAGCTTGAATATACCCACTCGGATGCTTCACCTTTGAGGTTTATTGTGGTATGCCTGAACAGATTTCCGCTTGTTTCGTCTTTGTCGGCTGACAATACAAGCCCTTTGTTTTTCGGCAAAGCCAGATAAAGTTCAAAAATATCCTGATAGATTTTCGCATTTCCGCAGACGTGGTTCCAGCCTTCGTTTAAACTCATCACAAAATTATATCTCAGCGGTTTGGCTTCATCCTCGAGTTTCGGCCCGCATATTTCGCCGTTTACCAAAACCGTGTCCCACAAAACCGCCGAGACAACCTCCTGCCCGCGCGGCGAATATATATATGTTTCCCATTGTACGAAGTCGTCGTATTTTGTCTGGGGGTTGACGGTATCGAGGCTAAAAGGCAGCTCGATATAGAAAGAGTAAAGAGCCTCGCGGCTGTTGTCGAGGGGGAATATTTTGGTTTTTGCCGCAATCGGCAGATTCTGCATCGACATAAACGGAATCCCGCGCAAGGCAAGCGCGCCGAAACTGTTTTGGTCGGCTATTTCCACCGCATCTGGCCAATTGCCGTCGTCATAATCCGGCATGATCCAATTCTCGTCGAATTTCGCCTGGTCATAAAATATCTGCGCGTTGAGCGCGAAACTCAATTTCGGGGTATAGCGCGTATGCGCCGCGTATTTTGCGCATTTCCAGTTTTTCGCGCTTGTCAAAAGCTCCGCTTCCGAATCCGATTCGCATATTTTTCCCCAGGCGATCATCGCCGCCCGGGAGGGGACATTTTTAAAGGTTTTGTGCCCGTGAAAATTCACGAGAACCGCTATGGCGTTTGCCCCGTTTTTCAGATACGGGAGCAGGTCATAGCTGTCATACTGAGGGTATTTCGGGTCGAACCTAACCGGTCCGTACCCGATAAACTTTCCGTTCACATACAGCTTATACACGGTATCCGCGAATATATTCAGCGCCGCGCTTGTCACTTCCAATATATTTTTGACTTCAAAGGATTTCCGAAACGCCGCGTACGGATTGCGCGATGTGTCCTTTGCCTCAAACCAGATATATTTCGGGATGTTTGTCATATTTCCGCCCTCAGGCTGCATAGTATTTTCGCCATGCGGTCTGCTTGCAGCTCTATTATCTTTTTTCCCAAATCCGCGCCCGCGTACACCCGCGGGTCTTTTCCGCCCACGCCTGCGGGAAAATCTTCGGGATTTTTTGAAAGTCTCTGCATCTGCACGAGTTCCGGGCGCAGCGCCATGACAAGCGAGGTTTCATTTGAGCCCGCGTGGTCGACCTGGATCCCCATGCCTTCGCGGTCGTATTCGCTCCCCCAGCAGTTTATGATTTTCAGGCCGTATTTTTCCTCCCATTCTTTCGCGCGCTCGGCGACGGCTCCGGTGGAGGGCCCGTGGCCGTGGGCGACCACTATCTTAAATCCCGCCCTTTTGAGCTGAGCCAATATGCACTCGATCAAATCCAGAAAAGATTCGTCCGGCAGCCAGTACGCGCTTCCGTCCAACTGCCCGGGTTCCCGGATTTTTCTGCCTGTTTCCCTTTCGCCCGTCCAGGGGTCCATTCCGTATAAAACCCCGTCTTTTGTCTCGATTCGCCGGTCCGGACCGACAAACAGCATCGGCAAAACGATTCCGCCCGCTTTTTTTGCCAGCTCTGCAAAAAAGCCCTGCGACTGTATGCCGTCGGCTCCCAGGGGCAGATGTTCGCCGTGCCACTCAAGCGTGCCCAGCGGCAGATAGGCGATCGGGCAGGCGTTGATTCTGTCCCTGAATTCCTGCGGAGTCAGTTCCGCGTATAATACTTTTTCCACTTTTTCCATATGATATCCTTTCTTTATTCAAACATTTTTACGGCTGTCTCCATTTTTTCTCTTATATTGACTTCGAAGGGGCACCGCGTCTCGCATTCGCCGCACTGCAAACACGACGACGCCCCAACCGCGAGCGCGCCGTATCCTTCCGCGTCTTTGTTGTCGATCATCCTGTTGACAAAACCGATGTTGATATCCGCGGCGCAGGGCAGACAGTGATGGCAATACTGACAATTGCCTTTTATGCTCCAGCGCGAATTGAGAACGGCTCCGCAAAAATCGAGCTTTTCGGGGGAGGCGCCGTAATAACTGAGAACCTGCTTGATTTCATCCGGGGTCTGGCAGCCCGGAACGACACTTGAAACGCCGTTTTGAGTCAGGGCGTAGGCGATGAGGTTTAAAGGGGAAAAGCCTTCGTTTTTAAACATAAAGCCGCCGCCGAACGGTTTCATGGCTATGATTCCCACCCCGTTTTTTTCGCATTCGCTGTAGACTCTCTTGCGGGGCTGCATGTTATTTTTTTTGATGTTTTTGACGCTTTGGGCGGCGCTCCAAAGGGTATCGAGGTTTTCCGTATCAAATTCATCCCCATCGACGACCACGTCAAAAGCGGGATTCACCGGATACATGATCACGTCAAAATCGCCGCAGAAAACCGCCTTCAACGCCACTTCAGAGCTGTGCGTGGCGATGCCGATACAACGGACGGCGCCTTTCAAACGGAGATTTTTGGCGTATTCGAGCAGCCCGCTTTCCCCGGTTATACATTCATAGTCTCTTATTTTATCGCAGAACTGTATCATGAACACGTCGGCGTAATCGGTTTGCAGCGTTTTGACAAAATATTCAAAACGCGGCTTTATTTCCGCGGCTTCCCGGGTCCAGCCGTGCGCTATATATGAAAGCGACACTTTTTCGCGGATTTGTTCAAGGGCTTTGCCGAGTTTTTCAAAGCCCGCGTATTCGATTTGCTCCGGTTTGTAATCATGGCCCGGATGGCAGTCAAAATAGCTCACCCCGCCGTCGACCGCGGTTTTGATTGTTTCGTCTATTTGGGACCGGGAATGGGGCAGCAAATGCTCGAGCCCCATCCCTATTTCGCTGACCTCAATTCCCGTCTTGCCCAATTTGCGGTATTTCATTTTTTGGATACCCCCCTATATTTTCTTCTCGACCAATATTATACCAAAATGTTTTTATAAAAAAATGCCCAAATTGTTAAATATAAAAATAAATATTTACCCGTTCGGGTGTAGCGGAAACACGCTTATAGAGTTAATATATACACACAGTCGATTTTCGGCGCTCCATATCATTACATAAAGGAAAGATAGAAATGAAAAAAGAAACAACAGCAAAAAAAAGCAGGTTATTATCCGTTGTGCTTGCCGTTACCTTTTTGTTGTGTATATCACTGATACCGGGTATAGGCAATACAAAAGGTGAACCGGGCGAAGATGCGAATTACGGCACGATTTTGTATTTTGTGAAAACCAATCCCGTTTTTGAAGCACGGGTACAATTGGGGACATCTTGGGAAAATTTAAATTTGCCGGCGGAACTGCGCGCGGTAGTCAACCTTGCAGAAAAAACCACAAATCAGATTGAGGATTTTGCCTTTGCAAGCAAAACAAATCTGGCAAGCGAAACAAATCTATCGAATCTGTCGACAACCGCAGATATTGTATTTGATATCCCCGTAATCTGGAAAGGTGAATACGACGCAAATATTCCGGGTATATACATGTTTACGGCACAAATCGATAATTTCAATTATTACGGAGCGCCGCCGACTGCGTTTATTATTGTAGAACCGGAAGAATCCGCGACGGAGCCGGAAGAACCCGCGACGGAGCCGGAGGAAAGCGAAGCAAATGACAATCTTTTGGCAAACGGAGCCGTTGTTCTTTCGCGAAACGGCAAATACACATACACGGACGTTATCGACTTGTCCTTTACGAGGGGCAAGACCGGCCCGGGTTTTGCAATAGCATACCGCAACCCGGGGTATGCCGATTACGATTCCAGATTTTTGTATACGGATATTTCCGTTCTCGGCACTTTAAGTTTTACCGCGGGCGCCAACGGAAAAACCTACTGCATCACCCAAACCGGAGTCCCGAACCCGGGTATCGGCAAGCCGGAGAAAGGCCCCAATTATGGAACCTCCGCGATTTATATGATCATCGTCGATGACAACGTAAATGTCACGTTGGTAGTCAATAATATACACATACTCGCTTCAATCAAAGTGGCCGGCACGGGCAAATTGACTTTGATATTGGATGAGACAAACTATGTAAGAGATTCCATCGAAGTGCCGAATACCGCCGAACTTCTCATCGACAGCATGAACGAAAACGATATAGGCGACCTCCTTGTCATACCTTCGGACAATGTTTCAAAAAGTAACAACGCCAAGATCGGCGGCCCAGCCAATACCGGTGCCGGCAAGATCACAATCAGCGGCGGAAATATAGATATCGTTGCCCACTCGAGCGGCGCGGGTATCGGCGGAGGCGGCCGTACTTCAAGCACGGGCAGCGCGGGCGGCGCAGGCACGATCACGATTACCGGCGGTACCGTATCGGTGGTGCAATACGGCAGCGGCGGCGGAGCCGGCCAAATCACCCCATGGAGTCAAATATCCAGCGGGGCGGGTATCGGCGGAGGCGGCCAGGAATCCGATTTCGATAACAGCGGCACAGGCAATATTTTGATCACCGGCGGAACGGTAACCGTGCGGCAGTACACGCGCGCCGCGGGCATCGGAGCCGGCACATTCTCCGCAGTCGGAAATATAACGATCCAAGGCGGAAATATTGACGCGGAGGTGATCCGATTGGAAAACAGTTCCGGAGCCGGAGAAGGCGCGGCGATCGGAGGCTGTGCCGGCACCAATCCGGCGACGGGAAGTATCACGATCAACGGCGGCACGATAAGAGCGGTTGCCGCATTCACGGGGATCGGCTGGGTACATACCAACAATACCGCCATGAGTATAACCGTCACCGGCGGAAATGTGTACGCGAAAGGCACTCACGGCCCGGGAATCGGGTACTGGAACAAAGCGTCGGGAAACAGTATTATCACCATCACCGGCGGAACCGTGATTGCGGAAAGCGACAACAGCACAGGCATCGGAGAAAACTTAGAGCTTATTGCAAAATTTTATCTTGACGCCGCGGCGAATGTGCGGGCATATGCCGGCGGGACGCTTCCGGCTCTCAACGTAGGGGATAATCTGGGCAACGGCTACTACGTCAACGCCAGCCTGACCGCGGATTCGGTATTTTCATCGGCTGTGACGCTGCATGTACATGCGAATAATATTTGGGCCACTCCGCTCAAAGTCCTGACGCTGCCCGCCAAATACCGGCATTTCGCATACAGCTCGGAGCTTGCCTCATCCCGGACGGACAATGTGCTTGTATATAACGGGAACGCTTACACAGACGAAGTCGTGCGGGTCAAGGATGACAGCCCGGAGATTTATTCGGTCAAGACCCGCAGCGGTTACAGCCTCCACGACGGAACCAACGGCGCACTGCCGGTGAAACTCAACGGCAGCCTCCTTCCGGTCTACAAAGAAGCGGATATGACCGTGACAAAGAAAGTGACGGGAAATTTCGCGAATGGGGAAAAATCTTTTGAATTTACAATATACTTCACGGATCGAAACGGAAATCTTTTGGCGCCGGACACCACTTTTATCGGTGAAGGCGGCACAATAGCCGGGCTGGGAGCCGCAGCTCCCGGAAATGTGACATTGAACGGCTGCGGTTCGGATACTTTTAAATTGAAGCACGGGCAGACGATGACCATAAAAAACGTGCCGTCCGACGTTATGATAAAAATCAAAGAAACCGCGGATAAAATTTACCATGCAACGTATACAGACAGCCTCTCCCCATCCGTGAAAAACGAAAACAACATGGAATTTTTGATTTCGGGAGAATATGCCAGAAGTTTCGATTTTACCAATGAGCGCATATACGTGGTTCCCACAGGCATTATAGAGGAAGAAACGCAGGTCGCGGAAATTATACTGCCGCCGGTATTCGCGTCGATAATAGTTTTGTCAGCTCTGGCGCTGATCAACATCAAAAGAAAACAAAAGACAACGGTATAATTCATATTCGTTTTAAAAAACTCGGTGCGGTTATAAAACGCGCCGAGTTTTTTGTTTTCACCAAATTAATAAAGTTTACAAAATTTATCTTTATTTTTCCGATAAAATATGATAAAATTCACAAAAACGGGCACGGGGAAAGGACAGTCAAATTTTATGGATAACAAAAAACCGAATGTAATACTGATCAACTGCGACGATTTGGGTTACGGCGATTTGGGCTGTTACGGCAGCAAGGCAAACAAAACCCCATATTTGGATAAGCTCGCAGAAAACGGGATAAAATTCACTTCTTTTTACGCGGCTTCCCCCGTATGCTCGCCGTCAAGGGCGGCTTTGATGACGGGCTGTTACCCGGCCAGAGTCGGGATAAACAGGGTGTTGTTCCCCGGCGAGCCGTATGGGTTGGATCCCGGCGAATTCACAATGCCCAAACTGTTCAAAAACGCCGGCTATCGCACGATGATGGTGGGCAAATGGCACTGCGGCGACCAAAAAGAGTTTTTGCCCGATAAATTCGGGTTTGACGGCTATTACGGGCTTCCGTACAGCAACGATATGGGAATCAACCTAAAAACCACCGACAGAGTCAAATACCCTCCCCTGCCCTTGATTTCAAACGGCCAGGTGATAGAAGAACAACCCGACCAGCGCTCTTTGACTGAAAGATACGTTGAAAAATGCATCGAATTCATCAGGGCAAGCAAAGATGATAATTTTTTTCTGTATTTCGCCCAGATGCACGTCCATTTGCCCCTGTACGCCGCGGAAAGATTTGTGGGTGAATCCGATAACGGCGATTTCGGCGCCTGCGTGGCTTCGCTCGACTGGGCTTGCGGCGCGCTCATGTACGAGCTGGAAAAGCAGGGTATTTCGGACAACACCATGATAATATTGACTTCGGACAACGGTTCGAGAGGCGCCGACGGAGCCAGCAACCTGCCGCTGAGGGGCGGGAAATTTTCCACATGGGAGGGCGGATTGCGCATACCGTTTATCATGTCCTGGAATGAAAAAATAAAGCCCGGCGAAAACGATAAAATCGCGGCCCAAATTGATTTGCTGCCGACTTTCGCGGCCATGCTGAATCAAAATTTGGGAGACAGAAAAATAGACGGCTTCGATTTATCCGGTATGCTTTTTGACGATGAGCCTTCTCCCCGCCGTGAATTTGTCTATTATCAATCGGGCATGAAACTCGAAGCGGTGCGAAAAGACAACTGGAAGCTGCATTTTTATAAAAACGACGCCCCGGTAAAACTGCTGTACAACCTTGAAGAAGACATCGGCGAAAATGACAGCCTTTATGATTTGCACCCCGGAATCGTAAATGAGCTCACAGAAATCTACGACAGATACAAAGATATGCTCGGGGACGACATAACCGGCGTAAAAGGCGGCGAAACAAGAGAATGCATGGTCATAGAAAATCCGGTCACGCTGACTGTGTATGACCCAAATCACCCCTATATCGTCGCCATGTATGATAAAACCGAAATGGGATAATGATAATAAATTGAAAAGTGAAAATATAAAAGGAGTAAAAAAATGAAAAAAATATTTTACGTGATTTTCGCGCTGATTTTGGTTTTTTCGGCGATGTCTTCGTGCGCTTCCCAAAAGGCCGAAAATACGGAAAACAAGTCCGATGACACCCCAAAGCAGGCGGACGAATCCGCTACGGAGCCCGCCACCGAAGGGAAATTGCCCTTTGAGCCGGTTATAATCGATCTGGGCGGCAGGGCGTTCACTTTTGTCGACTGCGACTGGGGCGCGGAAACATCGGCCAGACAGCGCGACGTTTTCGTCGAAGAGGAAAACGGCGAGACGATAAACGACGCGGTATTCGCGCGCAACAGGGTCATTATCGACATGTTCAACTGCACGATAGCGGAACAAAAATACCCGGGCCCGGGGGAAATGCAGTCGGGATTCAAAAAGATCATAAATTCCGGCGAACAGTATGACGCGGCCTATATCCGTTACAGCTCGCACCTCAGCCCTTTCGCGACGGGC
>WQXD01000033.1 GCA_009785015.1 Oscillospiraceae bacterium
GCCCTTTCGGAAACCACTTCGCCGCCCATAATCCAGGATGAAGCGCATATATCTTCAAAAACGCCCGAAACATCCGCGAAGATCACCACACAAGAACCTTCCGCTCCGGAACCTACAACTCCGGAAAACACAATGGAAATACAAAATTATCTGATATTCTGCGACAATGATTATGAAAATACGGACAAAAAACTCAAAATAGAGGAGATTTTGGCGGAACTCGATAAAAACGATAAAATGAAAGCGGTATTTTTTTTGAGCGCGGAGGAAATCCTCAAAAATCCGGAAATTTTAAAATCGATATACGCCTTCGGGCACTCGCCGGGAATAAAATTCGACCAAGCCGAAACGGACGGCGGCTCCCTTGAACTGCGGGAGCAATTGGAAACGGCAAATGCCCTGATTTATTCGGTAATCAAGCATAAAACCAAATTTTGCATTGCCGCGGGCCCAGATGTGTACGAAGACGACCCGGTTCCAAAGGGCTATTATCTGGTCGGGCACACCGCCGGCATCCGTGATTTGAAAAATATAAAAAGCGCGGATGAAATGGTCGATTTTATCAAACAGCAGAGATATAACGTTTTTATGTTCGATATACACGACGATTACAAACAATATCTCGAGTGGTTTTCCTATGCGGCAAAATCCAAATTTTATATAAATTTTTCACATATAAATAACGCGAATGTGAGTATGATAGAAATACCGGCAGAAAGGCGGCGATGAAAATGGCGCGGAAATTGTTGATTGTCGAAGACGAAAAAAATATATCCTCCATCATTTTTGAAAACGCGAAAATAGAAAATTATGAGTGCGACCTCGCTTACGACGGAGAAAACGGGCTGAACAAAGCGCTGACGAACGCGTATGATTTGATTATACTCGATTTGATGCTTCCGAAAATAGACGGCTTTGAGATATGCAAAAAAATAAGGCGGGAAAAAATTTCCACGCCCGTCATAATGCTCACCGCCCTCGAGGATGAAAACGATAAAATTTTCGGGCTTGAGCTCGGAGCCGACGACTATATAACCAAACCGTTCAGCGTAAAAGAACTCTTCGCCAGGGTAAAAGCGAATATAAGGCGGTCGTCCGCCGAACCGGATTTCGCGGATTCGGGGGAAAAAATAATAAAAATAAATTCGATTGTGATAGATACGGAAAAATACAAAGTGGAAAAAAACGGCGTTCCGGTGGAGCTCTCAAAACTCGAATACGAGCTGCTGATTTTTTTCGCCAGAAACCCGAGCAAAATATTTCCCCGCGAGGAGCTTTTAAAACACGTGTGGAAATACGAAGACATTTACGGCGAGCGCACCGTGGATACCACGGTCAGCCGGCTGAGAAACAAAATAGAAGACGACAGTTCAAATCCGAAAATCATCCAAAACAAGAGGGGAATGGGTTATTATTTGGTGAAAGGCGAGTAAAAAAAGGATTTTTTTGTGTTGTACAAAAGTTTGCATTTCAAGCTCGTATTGATATTCGTGTTGTTTATAATATGCATTATAAGCATTATCGCGGCGGTAATGCTCAACGGCGTATTTGATTTTTACACCCAGAATTTCAGCGATATGATAAACCGCGCTTTAAACGAAGATATTTTAAAAGAACTGTGCGCCCAGATGGAGGGGGAAAATTTTTACACCCGTATTGAAAACATGCTGAAACCCGAGTACGGAAACCTCGGGATATCCGATTTCAGGAATTTGTATATTTTGGATATGGACGGGAAATATCTGTCGGGAACAGATGACAACTTCGGGTCTTCGCTTGAAAAAACCCCGAACATGGTCGCCGCGATGGCCAAAAAAAACGGCGGCGGACAATATTTAAATTCCGATTATATGGATTACGCGCTCTATCTCTCAAATGATATGTACAATGATTCGGACTCGCTTAAAACGGAGTGCATAATATATATAAAAGACACCCAGGAAGAAATGAAAATGTTTTCGTGGAAAATGTTTGCCATTATCATTCAAATCCTGCTGATAGGGCTCGCGGTGGCTGTGGTTTTGTCGTTTTTTTTGGCGAAGGCTATAACGTCGCCCATACAAAACATAACAAAAGGGGCCTTGAAATTGGCCGAGGGCAATTTCAAGAAAAAAATAGAAGTTTCCTCCAGCGACGAAATCGGGACGCTGACTTTGACATTCAACGATATGGCGGAAGAATTGGAAACGACCATCGAAGAGCTGGAAACCGAAAGGGAAAAATTGGAGAGTATATTTTTGTATCTCAACGACGGGGTTCTGGTTTTTTCGCATGAGGGCGAATTGGAAATGATGAATCCGAAAGGAGCGGGGATTTTAAAGGACAGGTTCAATTACGGCGATAAGCTCGAGGAATTTTTGAATCTGTTCGATTTGCGTTCGGACAGGAAAAAAAGCGTATTCACCGACGTCGCCTTCGGGGATAATATATTCGATATAAGCATAGGAAAATTCTGGCAGGAAAATCAATCGGACAAACCCTCCGGGGGCACCATCGCGGTTATCCGCGACGTGACTCAGAGCTATGCATTGGAAAAGTCGAGGCGCGAATTTATAGCCAATGTGTCGCACGAGTTAAAAACGCCGCTTGCGTCGATAGTGGGGGCGGCGGAATCGCTTTCAGACGCCAGAATGAGCGAGGAAACCAAAATCAGATTTTTGGACATGATTCAAAACGACAGCAAAAGAATGACGAGGATAGTGCAGGATCTGTCTTTTCTTTCAGCGCTTGAAAACAAAAAGATGTTCTTGAAATTCGCCCCCGTCAATATGGAAACCTTAGTCAAAAATATATACGAGACAATGCAGAGGGAAGCGGCAAAAAAAGCGCAAAAGCTGATTTTGAAAACAGAGAAAAACATCCCGGCCATATACGCGGACAAAGAGCGTATAGAACAAGTGTTCATAAACATCGTTTCCAACGCCATGAAATATACGCCCGAAAACGGAAGAATCGAAATATACTTGGGAGAATACAGGTTCAAAAATCCGCACGGAAACGACGCTTCGGGAATCAAAATGACGGTAAAAGACAACGGGGCAGGTATACCGGAAGAAGATCTGCCGCATATTTTCGAGAGATTCTACCGGGTGGAAAAGGACCGCTCATCCGAAACCGGGGGCACGGGTTTGGGCCTCTCCATAGCCAAGGAAATCGTGCAGACGC
Source organism: Oscillospiraceae bacterium (assembly GCA_009785015.1). Next base: position 3,166 of record WQXD01000033.1, read on the forward strand.
ACAAGGGGAATATATCCGTGGAAAACGCGGAAGGCGGCGGGACGATTGTGAGCGTCATACTTCCGCAGAATTCAAATATATCAAACGGGTAAAGGGGGGCGTGGGCGAGATAATGAAAAATTTGATCGATTTTTTTAAGACCGGTATTATATTTTTTCTCACGGTTTCCATGCTCACCCTTGCGGGATTGTATATAAACGCGAGGCAGAACGCGGGTCAGGGCGAAGAGATACCCTGGGAAAAAATGCCCATATTCGCAATCGGGGGAATGAGCCTGGCCGAAATAAACGAAAACCACATAACCCCCCTGCAGATAACGATCACGATTTCCGGCAGCACTTTCACCGCGGTATATAACGACAAATCCGTTTTGAATATTTACGAATACGGCATAAAATACAGCATACGCGATATTTTCGGGAAAAATTCCGAATGCCGCGTATTGGACCAAAAAGAGGGAAACGAGCTCTGGGCCAAATGCGCAAAGCTCGACAAATCGGTTTACATAAAATACGCGGGCGATTATATATATCCCTTCATATACACTTTTTTGGACAAGGAATGGAATATAAAAAATTCGGCCGGCGATTTTTCGGGCGATCTCGCCATGGTCCACGAGCTTTTTATCATCGACGAAGGCGAGCCCCTCGGGGTGGCAAGGGATACATACGGCCGTGTTTCGGTTTTCACCCCCGTTCCCGAGACAAAAAATAAAATAAAGCAGCGCATAGGCAGCGCCGGCCTCTCCGCTTGCAAAAACATTTCCGGGGTGGTCCCGTGTTATTTTTTGAAAAACGGCGATATAAACGCGCAGACGGGTTTCAGCGAAAATGATATAATAAACTTGAAATTTTCGGAGAGTTTCCATTTGTTTCAAAATTACGACAGATACTCCTTTGTTTTGGAATTTTCAAACCCGATTTTCGACGAGGAAAATAAAATAAACACCGACCACGCGTATATAAAAAACCTGTTCAAGAATTTGAATTTCAACATCGAAAATTCCGCTTCTTATTCCGAGGGCGACGGCGTGACGTTCAGGGACAGCAAAAACACGGTAAAATTTTACAACAGCGGCAAAATAGTGTATAACCATAAACTCGCCGATTCGGGCGACAACGGCGGCGGGCTGCATTTGGCGAAATTTCTGAGCTATGACGCCAATTATTATACATATTACGAAAAAATAAAGGCGGCGAGCGTTTTTGTAAAAAGCCTTGACGGCGAACTCACCGGAAACGAGTGCAAAATTTATTTAAAAAACATATCCATAGATTCAAACGGGGATATGAAAATGAGTTTTTCGTATTATTACGAAGGCGCCGAAATAAAAATCGACGGTTCAAATGAGGCGATTGTTTTGACCTTGAATGAAAACAGTTTTACCCAAATAGAAATAAACTCGATCTATATCAAGCCTGACGGCCGTGGAATGGTAAAAAACAGGAACCCCGTTTTTGATTTGAAAATGATCGACCGTGAAATCTCAAAAGAACTGGAAACTTCGCAAAACAAAGAGGAAACCGCCCGAAAATATAAAATGAATTATGACGAAACCTCCGGCAAATTTATTGTGAGCGACTTCAGATTGGTTTACAACATAGACTATAAATCCGTCGAAAACAATACCGTAAAAGCGGTCTGGGAGCTGAGCTGAGATTATGAATACAAACCATACCAAATCGGCGATTATAGCGCTGCTTTTGATTGCCAATGTTTTTTTCGCCTACAACATAGCCGATTTAAATATAAAATCCGAAAATATACCCTCGGAAATGATAGACAACGCGGCGCTCATTTTGGAATCAAAGGGCTTAAAAGCGGACAAAAACACAATACCTTCCAAAAAACCCTCCGGAATGATATACGAAGGGGTCTATGAAGGCGTGTACTCGCAGAAAACATTCGGGGAAATCGTAAAAAGTTTTTCCGGGATTTCCGAGGAGCAGCTGGAAGAAAAAAGCGACACGCTGCCCGTGGGCGAATCTTATGCAGCGGGGGATTACAGGTTCATTTTTTCCGAAGACAATTATTTCAAAATCACGATGATAGAACTCTCATATATCGATTTTATCAGGGATTTTTCGGTAGTCAACCCGGAGACGGGAAAAACGGAACTCGAAGAAGACACAAACAACAAAACACAGCTGCTCAAAAAAAACAAAATGGGCGACGCCCGAAAAAGCGATTTGAAATCAGCCGAAAAAGTTATCAGAAACTTTTTTAAAAAATATCAGAATCAGGATATGAAATTGAGCTTTGAAATCGTGGGGTTTGATAAAGACGACCGTACAAACCGCGGATTTGTTTTGATAAACCAGACTTTTGAGGGCGTGCCTATCGATTTCCACACCGCCTATATCGAAATACAGGACCAAAAGATAAAATATTTTTCGGGCGAATGGTATTTCGGGGAATTTACGGGAAGATACCCCGTTTCCCTGCTCGATTCGGTCAATATACTTTTCAAGTGCGCGGAAATAGACGGCAACATAATCCGCGAAAGCGGCGCTTTGAAGGAAATGAATTTGGAATATACCGTAATTCATCATGAAACGGGAAAATTCTATCTCACGCCCTCCTGGCAGCTTGTGTTCGAAAACGATAGAAAATTATCGTACAACATGATAACCGGAGACAAAAAAAATTGAAAGAAATTTTAATTTTTTTTATAAAACGAGGTTGCAAAATAATTTATATGTGGTATAATGGTGTACATACCTATATCATAACACAAAGGGGGAGATGATTTTAGAGGTGGAAAAATTTGTAATCAACGGCGGCAGGCCCTTGTACGGGGAGATAGAAATAGGGGGCATGAAAAATACAGCCGTCGCCGTGATAATGGGGAGTCTTTTGATTGAGGACAAGTGCGTTATAGAAAATTTACCGGGCATAAGCGACGTCTCCACGGCTTTTGAAATACTCGAAAACATGGGGGCGTCCGTCAGAAAAATCAACAAATACACTTACGAGGTGGACAACACGAAAACCAAAGGCGGCACATCACCCCCGGAGCTCGTCCGCAAAATGCGGGCTTCGTATTATCTTCTCGGCGCGGAGCTCGGCAGGTTCGGCCGCGCCGACGTAGGGCAGCCGGGAGGGGATTGGTTCGGAGACCGCCCGATAGACCAGCATATAAAGGGATTTGAAGCCCTGGGGGGCATTTTTGAGATCAACAAAACCACGGGCAATTACAATATCAAGGCGCCGGACGGCTTAAATGGGGCGCATATATTCATAGAGGCGAGCGTGGGGGCGACGATAAACATCATACTCGCCGCGGTAAAAGCCGAAGGCCTGACCGTGATCGAAAACGCGGCCAAAGAGCCCCATGTGGTGGACCTTTCGCTTTTTTTGAATAAATGCGGCGCAAAAATATCCGGGATGGGGACAAATGTGATAAAAATAAAGGGCACTCCGCAGCTTCACGGCTGCACGTACAACATACTGCCCGATATGATCGAAGCGGGCACGTATATGGCGGTTGCCGCGGCTGCGGGCGGAAGGCTCAAAATAAAGAACGTGATCCCGAAACATCTCGAATCCGTGACGGCGAAACTCATCGAAATGGGAGCGGAGGTCACGGAATACGACGACTCCGTAGTGGTGAGCGGCAACGGCGAGCTGGGCAAAGCCAACATAAAGACGCAGATCTATCCCGGGCTGCCCACGGATATGAACGCCCAGATGTGCGTTCTGCTCTGTCTCGCCAAGGGGGGCACAAGCTATATAACCGAAGGGGTTTTCGACAACAAGTTCAGATACTGCGATGAACTCAAAAGAATGGGCGCCGCCATAAAAGTGAACGGGCGGGTCGCCGCCGTCGAAAGCAGGGGGTTTTTAAACCCGGCGGTGGTAAAAGCGGTGGATATAAGGGGCGGAGTCGCCATGGTAATCGCCGCGCTCGCCGTCAAGGGCAAGACGGAAATAGAAGAAATAGACCACATCGAAAGAGGCTACGAGGACATCGTGGGCAAACTCACAAAGGTGGGAGCGGATATAAAAAAGATCCAGATTCCCGACGAATTCAGGCAGGACAAGGCGATCTAAAAGGTTTTGCGGTAAAACCGCGCGAGTTCCTCTTGTTCGGCGGATATAAGGCGCATAAACGCCGCAATTTCCGCATTCTCAGCGAGCAGATCAAAAGCCTTTTGAACCGCTTTGACAAATGCCCTGTCCGCATATTTCAAATCCCAAATGGGGCACGTCCGCCGTCCCCTTATATCGGGTGAGGCGTTTATCCGGCCGTCTTTTTCGAGCGGGGCCGCGGGGAACATCCGGCAGGCAAGCGGGCGCAGGGCGCGCTCGCAGTCCCCGTCGCACAAAAGCAGTTTTACCCCGGGGGTTTCCATGTATTCTATTTCCTCAATCCGGAATCCCGCTATGTTTTCGAATATGGGTTCCTCCCCCGGAAAGAGCAGCATCCCCGCGCTGTCCCCTTTGCAGCATATTTTATCGCACAATTTGCCGCAGTCGGCGTTTTTGAGCGGAGTGAGGCTTCCGATTATTTCATATGCCCCATATATGAGATCGGTGTGCTCTTTACTCATTTATTTGTACCACATTTCAAAGAAATCAGAGACGATTTTTTTCATTTCGGAAAATATTATATCCTGGCGCCAAACCGTGGTAAAATGTGACAGGGAGGCGCCTTTTCCCGCTATTTTATCCGCGTTTTCCTCCATTTGCCCGAGCAGCGCCGGCGATGAGTCGCGTTCGAGCATTGTCCAGATATTGACCTTGCATATTCCGTCGCCGTACAAATTTTTCACCTGTTCGAGCGAAACCGAAGACAAGCCGTGCAGCACGATTTTCGCGCCGATTTGTTTTTTTATTTTTTTCGCCATGTCGTCAAAGTAATGCAGCGTCGCCGATCCGGCCCGGTGTTCCGTGCCCAGATTGGCCACGATCAAATCGACTTTTGTTTTGTCCATGTATTCCCCCGCTTTTTCGGGGGTGGTCAGAGCGTTGTGGATTTCGCCGCCTGCGTTAAATATTTCGTCGCAGGCGCCTTCTATCAAAATTCTGCCGCGCATTTTTTCCGCGAAAGCTGCGGTTTTTTGTATATTTTCGGCAAAGGGCAGATTCGAGGCGTCGTACATAATCGAGGAATATTCCGCCAAATCCCAGTTTTCCAGCAATTCCAGATCTGCGTCATGCTGTACATGGTCCAAGTGCAAAAGCACGTCCACATCGGGAAACGGCCCGTTTTTATCGGATAGAATTTTCGCGTCGGATGTAAAAAGCCTGAGCCCGGTATCCCAGCGCCGCGTATGCGTGTAATAGCTCGCCTGCGGGCGGTGGCTGTAGCGCACCGTCATGGCCAATGTGACCGGTATGCGGCGGCGGTTGTTTTTTCGCGCGAAATCCTGGGCGGCTGAAAGCACCGCTTCGCTGGTGGTGAGGTTCTCGCTGCAAAAACACGGTATCACCCACCCTTTTTCGGCCGCTTGCGCGTAAATTTCCTTTACTTTCGAAAAATCTGTGATAAGAGCCACTTTTTTTCCTCCACAATTTGTTGTTATTATCGGTTTTCCAGCATCGTTTGCCTTATTTTTTTGTATTTTTCATATTTTTCCCCGTAATATCCGCTTTTTTGGGGATCCGGGACAAAAGGTTCCCGCGCTTTCACGAATACTTTCGCGGTTTGTTCGAGTGTGTCAAATTCGCCCGTTGTCACAGCGGCGAGCATCGCCCCGCCGGCGCTGCCCGCGTCGGCGTTTTCAAGCGGCGAAACGGGGACGCCGAGTATGTCCGCTTTCAATTTCAGCCATATGTCGGATTTCGCCCCTCCCCCCGAGGCGCGCAGAGTGGAAAAGGAAATGCCGCACAAATCGAGCTGGTCGCGGTTATACCGCATTTCAAAGCAAAGCCCCTCCAATATCGCGCGGTAAATTTCGGGCAGCCCCGAAGACATCGAAAAACCCGTGACCGTTCCCAGCGCGAAAGGGTCGAGTTCGGGCGTCCCCGTGCCTCCGAAATGCGGGACGACCAATAAATCGGAGGAAGTCTCCGGGCAGCTCTCATTTAACAGCTCATATACCGAGACCCCTTTTTGCCGGGCGGCGGGGATGAGGTGCGCCGCGAGGCGGTCCCTGTACCACGAGAGAATCGACCCCCCCGTGAGCGTAAAGGCATATGTCACGTATTTGCCCGGAGCCGCGTGGGGGATGCAGGCGAAATTGCGGCCGATGAAATCCAAACCGAGAGCTATATGCCCGAAAACCGGCGTGATGCACTCGACGGAGCCCGTTCCCACCACCGCTTCGCCCTCGGACAGCGCCCCCGCCCCGACCGCGGAGGCCACCTGGTCGTGCACCCCCGTTATTATCTTTGTATTTTCGGGCAGGTTCAATTTTTCGGCGAGCTCTTTTCGAAGGGTCCCCGCTGTTGTCCCGGCGCTTACGGGAATCGAAAGTTTTTCCGCTTCGATTCCGGCCGCTGACAGAATGGGCTCTGACCAGCTCAAATTCAAAACGTCAAAAGCCAAAGAGCGGCACGCGAGCGAATAATCGATCACCGTTTCCCCGCACAGCCGGTAGATCACGAAATCCGCCACCTGTAAAAATTTCCACACGTTTTGTCTGATATCGGGGCGCGTTTTTATCATGTGCATCATTTTGGGCAGCGCGTAAAAAGAATTGGGTTTCGCGCCGGCGATCTGCCCGATGTTTGGGATTTTTTCCAAAAGTATATCCACTTCGCCGCCCACGTTTTTGTCCGTGTACAGAATTATATCCGAAAGCGCCTCGCCGCTTTTGCCGAAAGCGGCGAATGATTCGCCGAATGAAGAAACCGTCAGCGAGCGGATTTCCCCTTTGGGCGACCGGTTTTTGGCCTCTTTCGCGCAGCCGCCAATCACCTCGCACACATCGGAAAACAACATGCCCGCACTGAGCCCGGTTTGGTCGGGCGTTTTGGCGTATTCCTTTGATTTTTCGGCGAGCAGCGCGCCGGCTGAGGAAAATGCGGAGCATTTGCAGCTGCTTGAACCTATATCGAGCCCTAAAAAAATTATAATAAATAATCACCCCCGTCATGATTTTACTTTATTATACCAGACAAAAACAAAATAATCAACCCATCAACCCGAATCTCAAAAATTTTTGTTGACAGCCCGGCCGAAACAGGATATAATAATATAAAAAAAGGAGAAAAATTATGGAATATACAATACCGGGCAGATATACCCTGAAAATCGACCGCGACAGAATCGCCGAAGCGCGCGACCGCTGTACCAAGTACTACAACAAGCAAAAAATCGACCGCTTGCCTTTCCGCTATCATTCGGGCGCCCCGCAATGCCCCAATTATACGATGGGCGATATCATCCGCGACACGGATAAACTGATCGAAAAAACGATAGCGGCCATAAACGCGCAGACCGAAAATTTTCCCGACACCGATTATATGCCCTATCTCGGAATGGCCCATCTGGGCCAGGGCGTAGTCGCTTCGATGTTCGGGGCAAACCAGTATGTGGTTGAGGACAATCCCCCGTTCACCGAAGGCAGGGTGATGAAGGATATATACGATTTGGATAAAATTCCGCGCAAAATAGACCCGGCGCAATACGGCTGGGGGCCCAAATTAAAGGAAACCTGCGAAAAATTCTTGGACGCGGTGCAGGGCGAAGTCCCCGTATTGGTCAGCGACCACCAGTCGCCTTACGGCACAGCCACAAAAATATGCGACAATGAGCAGCTGATTTTCGCCATGTACGACGAGCCGGAAATGGTCCATCAGTTTTTTGACATCGTCACCACGGCCATCGAGGACACGATAGACGCGATGGAGAGCTGGTGCGGCACGGAACATTTGGTAAAAAACGAAACGGTGCCCGTACCCGGCGGCAAAACGGGGCTCATAATCTGGGACGACTATATTTCGGTTATATCCCCCTCCCTGCATACCGAATTCTGCGCCCCCTGCAACATCCGGCTCTATCAAAAATACGGAGTGGGGCACCTGCACACCTGCGGCCCGTATTTCAACGGGTATATAGACGCCTGCTTGGCCTGCAAGCCCAAATCCTTGGATTTGACCATCATGCGCGGCATGGCCCGCTCGAAAGAGGATATGGCGGAATTCAGGCGCATAACAAAGGAAGCGGGGATTATCCTGATGGGCAGCCCCGATTTTACAAACCACGCCTCAGGCAGCATATTCGACAACAGCTGGGGGACCAAAGACGACGAATATCTTCATTTTATGGCGGACGGAGGAATGTTTTACAGCGAATGGGGCGCGAAAGAGAACGGCGCCGCGCGCACAAAACATTGGCATGACCTCACAAGCGACCTTGTAAATGTCTGGAATTGATTTACCCAAGCAAAAACAAGGCCACGTACGAAACCGTATTTTCGCCGTTTATATACTGTAAGCCGTGGGAATTTGTCATATCGGGCACATTGATGCAATACCCTTCTACAGACGATATCGCCCTGTCGGGAAACCGGCAGGGCGCGCCGTCCTCTGACGCCGCTCCGCATTTTTCGCATAAATCACAGCCCCCCGCGCCCAGCGCGAGCATTTTTTCGAATTTCAAGTTGGCTTTTATATATTCGCGGGTTTTATTTATGTTTTCGCGGTGGATTTTACCCCCTTCGGTCATCCCCTCAAAATCGTATGAATCCTCAAGGGGGTAGATCGTCTGAATCAAAACCGCGTCTTCGTAAGTCTGCACTTCGTTTTTTAAATCTTCGGGCTCTCCGATCAGCGGCGGGCATTTATAATTTTTGTTATATCTGCCGCACAGGTTGTCCGCGCACAGTTTCCGGAATATATTGTCGAATTTTATATCCCCCGCGGGGAAAACGGCCGCCGCGGAAATCCCCGCGTTTTTTATGTTGTCTGTCAGGTTTTTTGCGTCATCTTTGCTTATCATTGTATTTTTCCTCCCGTATTTGTATCATACAAGCAATTTTGTGAGATTGTTTATGTCCCCTGCCCCGGTTATAACCACCAAATCGTTTTTTTGGACGGACTTTGCCATGTGATCCGCGATTTCTTCAAATGATTCGATAAATACGCAGTTTTGCAGTTTTGCCGCGACGTCGGCGGAAGAAATGCCGTATTTGTTTTTTTCCGTGGCGGAAAATATTTCGGTTATTATCACCCTGTCCGCATGCTCCAGAGCCCCGCACAGCTCCCCGAACAATTCGGCCGTCCTCGAATATGTGTGCGGCTGGAAAACATACCAAAGGACGCCCCCTTTCCTTTTCGCGATTTTTTGCATTTCAACTATCGCCTTTTTTACTTCGGTGGGATGGTGGGCGTAATCGTCGTAAACTTTCGCCCCGTTGAGCAGGCCTTTGTACTCAAAGCGCCTCCCCGCCCCTTTGTAGGCGCCGAGCCCCCTCTCGGCAAACCGACCCTCCAGACCGCACCGATACGCTACGCTTGCCGCCGCGGCGGCGTTATATATGTTGTATTCCCCCGGAATCTGAAGTTTTATATGGGCGTAAAATCTATCTTTCGCGTATATGTCAAATTCGGGAAAGCCGTCGGGGTCGGGGTGGGATATATTTTTTATGAATATATCTGCCATGGGGTCTTTCAGCGAATACGAGAGTATTTCGCCTTTGAAGTTTGTCGCGGATTTTACGGCGTTTTCGTCGTCGGCGTTTATAACCGCCGCGCCGGAGGTGTTGTTTAAAAATTTTTCATATGAGCAAATCATGGAATCCAAGTCCGAAAAAAAGTCGGGGTGATCCATTTCGATGTTCAGTATAACCGAAATATTGGGATAAAAATCCAAAAAACTGTCGGCGTACTCGTCGGCTTCGACTATGCAGTAATCGTTTTTGCCGATTTTATAGGCGGAATTTACCGGCGGATATACGGCGCCGATAAAAAACGTGGGATCGGTTTTGGCCTGCATGAATATCTCGCTTGTCATCGATGTGACCGAAGACTTCCCGTGGGTTCCCGAAATCCCGACAGCCGTTTTGTATCCCTGCATCAGGGCCCCGAGCATTTGCAGGCGCCTGACAATCGGCATATTTTGCCTTCTCGCTTCAACCATTTCGGGGTTGTCCTCTTTGATCCGGGCGTTATACACAAACAAATCATATCCCGCGACATTTTCGCTTCTGTGCGATATTTTGACGTCTATTCCCATATTGCGGAGCTGCGCGGTTTCGCTTTTTTCGGTTATGTCCGAGCCGCCCACTTCGTATCCCCTTTGTTTCAGCGCGGCGGCGATCGCCGACATGCTGATTCCGCCTATGCCCGAAAAAAATATTTTCAGCTTTTTATTTTCCAAGTATTTTAAAATATCGGATAAATTTATTAAATCCATCATTATTTGACCGCAATCCTTTCCAAAAAATATTTTCATTAGTAAATTATACGCCAAAAGAACCTTTATGTAAACAGATTTTATTTAATTTTTTAAATTTTAACGGTACATTAACTTTATTTTAATCTTTACAACATTTTTTTGATGTAATATACTATATGGTTAATAAAATTTAAATCATTTATATTGTAACAGGAGGATTTTTGAATGGAGATTTCGGATATAAAGGTTCGCAAGACATTTGACGAGGGTCCTTTGAAAGCTATCGTCTCGGTCACTTTCGACGATGAGCTCGCCCTGCACGACGTGAAGATAATTTACGCGAAAGACAAATTGTTTTTGATAATGCCCAGCAGAAAAAATACCGACGGGAGTTATAAGGATATAGTGCATCCGATAAACAGCGAATTCAGGCTCAAGCTCGAATCCGCCATACTCGCCAGTTACCACGAAGTTCTCGAGGCCCAGAAAAACGCCGCGGACGATGGCCTCGAAGATGACGTGGAAGACGAAGAAAGCGAAGAAATTTAAAGCTCAAATTGAGAAAAATCCAAAAATACAGTTTACAAATCCCTACTATTTGTAAACTATATTTTTTATAAATGAATCTTATTTTATATTACAGAGAGGTATTATTTATGCAATACAGAAAATTCGGAAAAACCGGCAGAATGATTTCGGCGCTGGGGTTCGGCTGCATGAGGCTGCCTGAAATTGAAAAAGACGGCCAAAAGCGCGTCGACGAGGACATAGTCATACCCATGCTGCAAAAGGCTTTTGAAAACGGCGTAAACTATTTTGACACCGCTTACGGCTATTGCAACGAGCAGAGCCAGCCCGCGTTGGGAAAAGCTCTGAAATCGGTTCGCGGGGCGGTCATGTTCGCCACCAAACAGCCGCTTCACTTAGTCAAGAAAACGGAGGATTTCAGAAAAGTGCTCGAAAAGCAGCTGGCGAGCATGGATACCTCATATATCGACTTCTATCATTTCCACGGCATAAACAAAGAGGCGATGGACGGGCAGATAAAACCGATGAAACTCATGAAGGAAGCCCAAAAGGCGATAGATGAAGGCCTTATCGGGCACATGGCTTTTTCCTTTCACGGCGACCCGAAGGATATGCGGTATATAATCGAGCAGGGCGAAATATTTTCTTCCGTTTTGCTGCAGTATAATCTGCTCGACCGCTCAAACGAGGAAGCCATAGCGTATTTGGCCGAAAGCGGAATCGGCGTTGTGGCCATGGGGCCAGTAGCCGGGGGGAGGCTCGCCGCCCCGTCGAGTCTGGCCGACAAATTATTGGGCGACAAAAACCCCGAAACCGCGGAACTCGCCATAAGGTTCGTACTCGGAAACCCGAGCGTCTCATGCGCGCTTTCGGGGATGGGCTCGATGGCGATGCTCGAGCAGAATCTGAAAGTGGGAAATATGGAAGCGCCGATGAACGCCCGGGATTTTGAAAAAGCGGGGCAGCTGATGATCGACCTCAAAAAGTTTTCGGATTTGTACTGCACGGGCTGCGATTACTGCAAGCCCTGTCCGCAGGGTATCAACATACCGCATATATTCAACGCCTTCACTCACCACAACGTCTACGGCATGACCGCGCTGGGCAAAAAGATGTACAGGCAGGTGACCGAGGGCCATAAGGACTGGCACGGGAACCTGATATCCGAAACCGTGTCAAAATGCGCGGAATGCGGAAACTGCGAGGCCAAATGCCCGCAAAACATAAAAATAGCCGAAAAACTCAAGGAAATCGACGCCATATTCGCGGGGCTCTGATCAAGGCTCCCTTTCCAGCAAAAACATGTCCATACTCCCCGCACCGAGCAAATCGAGCGACAATCCGAGCCTGTGATCTTCCAGATTCGCATAATTGACATTTTTTCCGGAATATTCGATGCGGATCACATAATCGTTGGGCAGGGCGTTTAAATACACAAACGGATCCCCGCCGGAAACCGTCCCGGGGTATACTTCCATAAATTCAAACGGCGTGAGCTGTTTTTGGGCGAGCAGCCTGACGCTGTCCATATTCAGCACGTCGCCCTCTATGACAATTTCATCGCCGTTTTGGTCATTTTCGTTTGGAAACTGGACGATTTCGTCGTTGTCGGGCTGAAAGTCCCAAAAATCCCCCAGCTCGCCTTCTTCGAACAATTTTGACAAATCCTGTTCTTTTTCGCAGGCGGCAAAAAGCGCGAGCAGAAACACGGCGGCCGTGACCGCGGCAAAAACCGTTAAAATTCTTTTTGATTTCATAAAATTTTCTCCTTTGGAAATCCGTTGTTTTTATTTTACCAAAATAATAAAACAAAATAAAAAATAATCGGTGAATTTTCGGAAAAATAAATTTGACAAAATCAAAATATTGTGGTATAATCGTTATCGGCTTTGGTTATTTTTAATAAAATGTATGGGGTGGATTGATTTTTGGCAAGAACAGGAAGAAATAAAATATATATCGACAAAAAATATATCGAGAAAAGAAACGAGATAATAACATACAGGCTGATGATCCTTTTCGGGATCGCCGTCTGCGCGGTGGTTTTTTTTGTCTATGCCATGAATTTGAATTGGAAGGATATAAATAAGCTTGAAAATATTTCCTCGGCGGGCCTTGCAGTCACGGGCATACCGCTCGCGGGGGCCGCGTTGTTTTTCATTTACAGAAGAAGGCAAAATGCCGATGAAAGCGAAAAAGTCATAAACAGCAAAAATTTGCTCGCGGTTGCCGCCCTTTTTTTCGCGTCGGATTTTGTGATTTTTATGACCCGGCAGAACTGGATCCCTTTTTTGACCGCTTTTGCCATAACCGCCACGGTGCTCGTCTTTATTTATTACCTGTACCAAAAAGAATTTTTTTGCTTTTCGGTTTTCGCCGCTGCGGGATGTTTTTTGCTGTATTTTGCCCAGTCCCCGCTTCTGCCTCCATATATGAGGATGATCTTCCGTGCGGTTTTGGCGCTGTTCGCGGTTTTTACGCTTGTTTTCGCGCTGGCGCTCATGAAGGGCAAAGGGAGCCTGAAAAACAAGCCGTTGGCTCTGAATGTCAGGATATTTGAAAAAAATTCAAGATATTTTCAATTTTTGATACTTTCGGTTTTTATCGCGGGATTTGCGGCTGCAAGTTTTCTCTCTTTGAATGCGTACTTTTTTCATATAATTTGCGCCCTTCTCGTATATTTTGTGATTGTCGGCATATATTTTACCGTCAAGATCATAAAATAATACAGCCGCGAATTGTGATTTTCAAAGTGGAGGTTTTTATGTCGAGCAAAGCGTTTTGCAGTATGTTGGGAAAATACAAGGATATAATCGGCGGGGAAATAGGCATAATAGACGAAACCGGAAACATAGTGGCCTGCACCGACAACACGAAAACGGGCAAAGCCAAAGAAAACATATGCCATGAGATGAGATCCCGCAAAACAAAGGACGAATATCGAAGGGACGGGTATACGTATAAGTATGTGGAACGCGAAGCGGAACCCGGGGCGGAATATATTTTATTCGTGTCCGGCGAGGACGCGGAGGCCTCGGAAATGGTTTCGCTGCTTTCGGTGTCCTTCGGGGGCTTTGAGAATTTGCACGACGAACAGTTCAACAGGCTGTCTTTCATAAAAAACGTGATTTTGGACAATATTCTGCCCGGGGACATTTTTCTCAAAGCCAAGGAATTGAATTTTCAGGAAAATGTGGGGCGGATAGTTTATCTTGTGAAATTTCCCGCATACTCGAACAAACGCGAAGTGAGCCCCGCCGATATAATGCACAGCATGTTCCCCGACAAAAACAAGGATTTTGTGATCGGCCTGGATGAAAAAGACATAGCGCTCATACGCGAGGTAAAACACGAAAATATAGCTCACGACAAAACCGAAGAGACGGAAAAAGTGGCAAAAGAGATCGTATCCACCGCCAGTTCCGAATTTTTCACGAAGGCGGTGGTGGGTATCGGCAGCCCCGCGGCCGAAATAAAGGATCTTTCGCGTTCCTTCAAGGAAGCGCAGATAGCCCTCGAAGTGGGAAAAGTTTTCGCGAATGAAAAAGAAGTGATAAATTACAAAAATCTCGGCATAGGCAGGATCATATATCAGCTCCCGACCACTTTATGCGAAGTTTTCTTGGAGGAGGTTTTTAAATCCGGCGCGCTGGAATCGCTCGACCGGGAATCTTTGATGACCATCCAGAATTTTTTCGAAAACAATTTAAACGTCTCAGAAACGTCGCGCAAACTGTTCGTCCACCGCAACACGCTCGTGTACAGACTGGAAAAAATAAAAAAGCTGACCGGGCTTGATTTGCGCGAATTTGAACACGCGATCGTATTCAGAGTGGCCCTCATGGTACAAAAATACCTGTCTTCGAGGCCCGTCAAATATTAATTTTTGATTTTTAAGGAAGCATTTGCTTTTATGATAGAATTTAAAAACGTAACCAAAGAATTCGCGAACGGTTTTGTGGCATTAAAAAACCTGAACCTCAAAATAGAGAGCGGGGAATTTGTCTTCATAATAGGTTCCTCCGGCGCGGGCAAGACCACAATAACAAAACTCCTTCTGAAAGAAGAGGAGGTCACAAAAGGCAAAATAATAGTGGACAAACACGATCTGACAAAAATGCCCGAGAGGAAAGTGCCCTATTACAGAAGGAGCCTCGGATATGTTTTTCAGGATTTCAGGCTGTTCCCGAATATGACCGTATATGAGAATATAGCCTTTGCCATGCGCGTCGTGGGAGAGCCCGGCTCGAAAATAAAAAAAATGGTGCCCGCGATACTCGACACCATCGGCTTGAAAGGCAAACTCAAATCGTATCCCAAGGAACTCTCGGGAGGGGAGCAGCAGAGAGTGGTGCTGGCCCGCGCGGTGGTGAACCGGCCCGACACGATAATCGCCGACGAGCCGACGGGCAACCTCGACCCGAAGATGAGCCTCGAAATAATGGAAAGCCTCGAACGGATAAACAACATGGGCAAAACCGTCATAGTCGTGACCCATGAAAAAGCGCTTGTCGACCGTTTCAAAAAGAGGGTCATATCGCTAAAAAACGGGGCGCTGATAGGCGATAAGCCCGGCGGGACTACATTTACTAAAAAGGAATAGGCGAAATCAGATGAGAAAATACAGCATTATATTTTTTATAAAACAGAGTTTGAACGGTCTGTTCATGAACAGCATCATGAGTATCACGGCCGTGTTCATTTTGACCGCGTGTTTGATTCTCACGGGTTGTTTCGCGCTTTTGATGATCAACACCAACCTCAACCTGGAACATTTGGATTCGCTCAACAAAATAACTTTTTTTATCGACCCGGAGTATGAATCGGAAGAACAGATACAAAAAATAAAAGACGAAATCACGGGGCTCGAAAACGTCGAAAGCATAAGATTTGTACCGAAAGAGGAAGCCTTGGAGCGGGTCAGGGAGAGATTCGCGGCATTTTCGGTTTTCGACGAGGAGCCCGAATTGTTCGCCGAAGTCGCCAAAGACAATAAAATATCGCATTCGATAGAAATAACGTATAAAAATATAGGCGACGTGAATACCCTGGACTATCAGCTGCGCTGTATCGAAGGGGTCGACAAGTACGAAGACGGCACGCCCAAAGTCAAACACCAGATCGAAGTATCGGAACTCATAAAAAACCTGAAGGACATCGTGATGCTCGTTTTGATAGGGTTTTTGCTAATCCTGTTTCTAATTGCCATATTTATCATTTTGAACACGGTGAAACTCTCGGTGTATTCGAGAAAAGGCGAAATAGAAATAATGCGCTACATAGGCGCGACCAATTTTTTCATAATCGTGCCTTTTTTGCTCGAAGGTATAATAATAGGGCTGGTTTCGGCGCTGATCGCTTTCGGGGCGCAGGTGTATATATACGGCGCGGCGGTTTCCGCAATCGAAAACATGACGGAAGTGCTCGATTTTATCCCATTTTCCGAAGTCAATATAATAATATTCGCCGCCTTTATCCTCACGGGGGTCTCATGCGGGGTTTTCGGGAGCGCGGTATCGTCGAGAAGATATTTAAAAGTTTAAAACGGGGGGATTTTTGTGGTTGGATTCAAGAAGACAATTTTGTTTTTGGTGATTTTTTCGTTCATATTTGCCGCGTTGTCCGTCGCGCCCGGACCGCCGGCCGCCGGACTTTCGGCAAATGACCTGCAAAAGCAGATAACCGAAAAAAAGGCTTCGCTGGCCGCAGGCACGAGCAAAAGAAAGGAAATAGAAAACGAAATCGCGGGCCTCAAAAACCGGCAGGCCGGCGCCGCCAATGAAAAAAGAAAATACGACGAAGCGGTCGCGGTGATAGAAGGCGAAATCAAGGATACCGAAGACCTTGTCGCATTCCTCTCGGAAGCGATAGAACAGACGGAACTGGATATAATCAAGGCCGGAAAAGATTATGAAAACAATTATAATATTTTTTTGAAAATGATCAAATTCGCCTACGAGGAGGGCGACATAAATTATTTGGCCCTGCTCTTGAAATCCGAAGATTTCACGGATTTTTTGTCGCGGGTGGATGTCATATCCAATATATTCGAATATAATAAAAACGTGATAGACAACCTCGTAAAATACAAGGAGGACATGGAGGAGCAAAAAAAATACAATGAGGAAATGATAGCTCAGCAAAACGAGTACGCGCAGACGCTTTCCGTTAAATCAAATGAAGCGGCCGCTCTGCGCGACGAAGCCGAAAGCGTCATGAAAAAATTGGCCGACGACATCACCAAAAACGAAGCCGCCCAGAAGCAGTTCGATGAGGAAAGCGCAAATCTGCTGGCCGAAATCAACAGGGCCTCGAAAGAGCTGAAGGCTCTGCAGCAGAGCCAGAGCAAATACATCGGCGGGAATTTTAAATATCCCGTGACCCCGAAATATCCGGCAAACCCCATTTCGTCGGGCTTCGGAACGAGAAAAAGCCCCATAACCGGACGCACCGAATCCCACAACGGAATCGACATACCCGCCGCTTACGGTTCGCCGATATGGGCGGCAAACGACGGAGTCGTGCTGATCGCCACATACAGCTCGTCATACGGCAACTATATAGTGATAGACCACGGCGGGGGTATATCGACCCTTTACGCCCACGCGAGTTCCCTGAACAAAAAAGTGAACGACAAAGTGATGAAAGGCGACGTGATCGCCTATGTGGGCTCGACGGGCTGGTCCACAGGCAGCCATTTGCATTTTTCGTATATGGAAAAGGGGATTTTCAAAAATCCGCTGACCAGCGGATATCTTTAAAATCTGAAATAAAGACAGGCGTGTTTTGTGATGAATAAAAAAATTTCCTTGGGTTCCGCTTTCATTTTGATATGTTTTTCGGTTCTGCTCACTTTTATGATAACATATGTGAACACATACAACAAATTCAACGCGAACCTGGCAAATACCGGGCTCGGCGACAGGGTGGCTGTAAAACTCGCGGAATTGGAACGGATAACCGGCGCTTATTATATAGGCGAAATCGACCGGCAGAAAATTTTGGACGGGCTCGCGATGGGGTATGTGATGGGCCTCGGCGACAGATACGCCTATTATTTCAACGCCGACGAATATGCCGAATATCAGCTGAGCAATCAGGGAAAATTGGTCGGCATAGGCGTGGAGGTCATGTATGCGCAGGAGATGGGAGGGGTCATAGAAATCACTCTGGTTTATCCGGATTCGCCGGCTATGGCCGGCGGTATGCTCGAGGGGGACTATATATACAAAGTGGAGGGCGAGCTCGTTTCGGAGCTGGGATATTTCGAGGCCATTGAACGGATCCGGGGGGAAATAGGGACGCAGGTGGCACTCACCATCATGCGCAACGGACCCGATTTCGAAGAGCTGGCATTTGAGCTCACAAGGGATGAAGTGCAGACGCAAAGCGTAAAGTACAGAATGATAAACGGGGACATAGGGTATATAAGAATAAAAACTTTCAATAGAGAGACCCCCGGCGAATTCATAAACGCGGTAAACGAGCTGACCGCGGCGGGCGCTTCC
>WQXD01000034.1 GCA_009785015.1 Oscillospiraceae bacterium
CCCGCTAACCACAATATATTCAAGTATCTGATGGTAACGCGTAACAAGTTACGGCAATATAAAAAATCACAATCTCCGTACCATTGAGCGGATTAAGCCCCGTAAGACTATCACGTTCCCGAAGTTCGGCAATCGCCGCGACGGTATTGACAAGCCCGGCGGGGAGCATACCGTTTTCCAAAAAAGAATAATCAAAAATCATCAAAAATAACCTCCGTCTATTATTTATCTGCATATATTATATCAAAAAATATGCAGTAAGTCAATAGATTGGTGCATATAAAATCAAATATTATATGCAGAAAATTTTAATATTAACACAAAACCGTTAAAAAATAAACGAGACCATTTACGGGGAACAGCGAAAAAAAATACAGCAATGGAGATTACAGTTCAGGTATTGTAATTCCACTGCTATTTGGTCGAGGTGACAGGATTTGAACCTGCGGCCCCGTGGTCCCAAACCACGTGCGCTACCAAACTGCGCCACACCTCGTAAAATGTCCACGTTCCATTATATCACGAAAATCTCCAAAAGTCAATGGGGTGCAAAAAAAATCAATAAAATCTTCTCTGTTCTTTTTTGCTTTTGCGGACAAGCCGTATAACCACAACAATCGCGGAGACGATGATGAGTATGACCACACTCGCCCCGAACCACTTTCCCGAAACTATGTTTTTTATATAGTCTATCACATGCAAAACATAGCTGCTCTCAATTTCGGAAAGCGACAAAAGCCCCGCGCTCCCCACTTCCTCCCCGTTGTATAAAAAGGTGATTTTGCCGAGCTGCTGGCCTTTTTCTATCGGCGCGACAAGCTCGTCCTCGAATATGTCGACCACTCTTTCGATTTCTTTATCTATGTCCACATTCTGCGGCAGCAGCACCGATACTTCCCTGTCGGGGCAAAGGGTGACTTCGTCGCTGTTGGCGGCAAGCCTCACTTTCACGGTTTTTACAACCTCTTTCGTTTTCAGCAGCGTTTTATAGCCGTACAGCGAAAAGGCCCACTCGAACAAATCCTTCGCATCGCCGAAACAGTTGATCCGATAGGAGTCGCTTCCGGGAACGGGGGTCGCTGCGGATTTCATCACAACGCAGAGATACGACAATTCGTTTTGCTGCGCCACACTGGTCAGGCAGTCCCCGCCCTCTTCGGTGGAACCGTAATTTATTCCCCGGGCGTATTCGTAGTAATACTGCGGATGGTCCCCCTTCAAAACGAAATGGTTGCGGTTGGGCAAGGGGCGCGCCTCGCGGTATTTGTTGGTGGGCGGGATATCGTATCTGGGCGAAGAGGTGATATCCATGATTATCTGTGTTTTGCTGGCGTGAAAGGCGATCTTTGCCATGTCCGAGACCGTAGTGTGCATATCCGGCGAATCCAAGCCGGTCGGGTTGATAAAAACAGTATCCGTGCAGCCGAGCTCAACCGCTTTTTTGTTCATCATAACCACAAAATCCGTGACGCTCCCCGCCGTGTATTCCGCCAGAGCGAGGGCCGCGTCGTTTACCCCCCGCAAAAGCAAAGCGTTTAATAGGTCCCAAACGGTAAAAACCTCCTCAAGGCTCATGCGCTGGGTCAGCAGGTTCCCGGAGGCATAATCGATCACATATTTTGAAATAACCACTTCGCTTTGCAGGTTGGCGACATTTTCGAGCACGATGATGGCAGTCATCATTTTTACGGTCGAAGCGGGATACAGAATTTTATCGATATTTTTTTCATATATCACTTTCCCCGTGCCGGCGTCCAGCAGTATGGCGGCGGCGGCGGTGACGTCGGGCGGCGGCGGCAGCTTTTCGGTATCTTTCATATGGACTTTTATGTCGTTTTCCGAGGTGTCGGCGCCTACCGCGCAAATTACCGCAGCCGGCCAGATTGATAAAACGCACAATATCACCGGCAGCACAATATTTATTATTTTTTTGAGTGACTTTTTTGCCGTCATTATTTTATCTCTTTCACTTTCAAATTATCTTCTTTGTTATTTTATCATTGTTTTTGGCGTTTGTCAACAGGAGTTTTCGGCAATTTTTAAAAATAACCAAAAAACACAAAACAGCAGATAAAACTTACTTAAGAGTTTTATCTGCTTTTCCCGTACACCCTATTGGGTTATACGGACATTTTGGCATCGACCTGCTTTCCCGGACCGTCTCCAGTCGAGTATCCTCGGCGATGGCGAGCTTAACTTCCGTGTTCGGGATGGGAACGGGTGGACCCTCGCCTCTAACGACACCAAATCGCGTTTTGCTGTTTTTTCTGGAATAGAAGATATTATACCAGAACGGGAACCGGTTGTCAAGGGGTTTTTAAAAATTTTTTTATTTTTTTTAATTTTTGTTATTTTGGCCAATTTTTCATGATTGATTGACAAATTTATGTGCATATAGTATAATGTATTTACAGGCCACAGCGCGAACTAAGGAGGGGTGGATCAAATGTTTGACTTTAAATTTAACCTTGCGGCAATCAAAATCCTGCTCATTTTGATAATCGCCGTTTTCTTTACGCCGTTCTTTTTTGTTTCGTGCGGCGAGGGCGATGCCGGGGCGAGTTTCAGCGGATTTGAAATCTCGGCGGGCAAAGACATAGGCCAGTACCATCAGGAGGGGACCCCTTTCGGATTCGCGCTTGTTGTTTTGCCCGCCGGTTTGCTGATACTTTCTTTTTTGACCCGCAGAAGCGCCGCAATATACAATATTTGCAGGTACTTGTTTTTCATCGCGCCCATATTCGACGTTTTCGCGGTTTTCATAATATGGCGCGCCTTCGGGGCGGTCGCCTCCAGAAAACTCGAAGCGATTCCCGTGATAATCGGGTTAAAGCCCGGATTCGCGCTGTATATTTTCTTTAATGCGGCGCTTTTTGCCATGGCGGTGGTCAATTATTTCAAAGGGCAGAAATAGGCGAAAGCGGATTTTAATATTTGCCGAGTTCAAGCCCCTTTTCGATGAAATATCTGTATGTCTCGTAATCCACCGTTTTGGGAATCGAATGGTCGGAATGCAAAAAGTACGCGAAACCCTGCTTGACTATGGGGATTTTTGCCTCGAGTTCGGCGTCGATTATTTTTTTGTCGTTTGAATACAGCGTCCGAACGTCGATGCCGCCCATCAAAGCTATCTTGCCGCCGAAATTTTTGTATATCCTGAGCAGGTCCATCCCCGCCTTGATTTCTATGACCTGCAGGCCGTCTATGCCCGCCTCGATCATATACGGGAGCAAAGGCTCTATAAACCCGCACGAATGCATCATCACTTTGAGGCCTTTGCTGTGCGCGTAATCCATTGTGGCCTTGTGGTTGGGCATTATGAATTTTTTGTACATATCGGGCGACATAAACGGCGCGCCCTTGAAGCCCATGTCTTCATATATGAACATGCCGTCCGGCAGCCCCTCTTTTTCAAATATGATCTCCCACATGCCTATCATCGCCTTTGTGTACGTGGCGCCCATATCCGAAATCCACTCCGGGTCGTCGATCATACCCATCAGCATGTTCTCATGGCCGCACAGATCCTTCATGATTTCGAAGATGTGCGCCCCCGACCACATGAAATACCTGCCTTGCTCGGCGGCGTATTTTTTTGTGTTCCTGTAGCCTTCGAAGCCTATCCTCTTGGGGTCGGCGAATATGTTGGGTTTTATCAGCTCCTCCCATTTTTCGCGGCAGTTCACCGTAAACCCTATGTGTTCCGGGGTGGTGTCATGCTTTTTATGGCGGCGCATGATCGCGTAATTCTGATCTTTTGTGGTTATTGTGTCCTCATCCTCGGCCACCACCACGGGGGTAAAATTCATATCCCCCGCGAAATTGAGCCAGCCAGCCCCCATTATGTCATAGCCAAAATGCAGGTTGAAGTCCGTTCCCTCCGGGATCTTGCCTTTTGCGTGCCATTCTTTGTACGTGTCGCCCCAAAAGTGCTCATACAGGCCTATCCTGTCGGGTTTCTTGTGGTCAAAAAGAAGTTTTGTGCGCTCCAAACCGGTGAGTTCAGCCATTTTAAAATACCTCCGTAATGAATTAGTTTGATTTACAAACTATTATATCATCAAAATTTACCCGCGTCAATACAAATTATTATATATTTATTGTTTATTTTTTCATATTTATGGCGTATATTTTATATATACGGTTTAATTTTCAATTATATTAAATAAACGGAGATATGCCTGTGAAAAAAATTTTGGAGCTTTTTGTCTGGTTTTTAAAATTCGGAATTGTGAAACCCCGCGACGAATACAATACGCACGATCATATACGGGGACATTTTTGCCCCAAATACATCCCCGAAAAGGAGCTGGACGAAAAAGAGCAGCTGCTGCGGGACACCCCCGGGCCCTCGGGTATAAAGTACGCGTATTATGTGGGATACAGGGTCGCCGGGATACCGGGGGCGGTCTTGGCCATTGTCGCGCTGGCTGCTCCGGTTATCACAGTGGCGCTGCTGTTTGTGTATTTGTACGAACCTTTTATGAGTATCCGGCTGTTTGGCTTATCCGTGGGCCAAAACGTCTTCAACGGAATGCATGCCGCCGCCCTCGGACTCATCATCGCGCATTTGTACAAGATAATATATTTTAACTCAGTGAGGCGAAAAGCGCTTGTTTTTATCCTGCCGTCGGCGGTCTTCTTCATTTTTTTTGCCGATATCGTGAACTTGAACAACGCCGCGCTGATGCCGGTATATATATCGGCGGTGATCATTTTCGGGGCTGTTTCCGGTTT
This sequence comes from Oscillospiraceae bacterium, assembly GCA_009785015.1. The sequence goes on from WQXD01000034.1 coordinate 4,738, forward strand.
TATACATATCAAGGCAACAGCTTACCGTAAAAAACACCCGAAACAACTCGACCCTTACAGCAAAAAAGCGATCAAGCTCCGCGACCGCCAGCTGAGGGACGAAGAGTGGGATATGGTGGGGTTTATCGACGACGACACCATAAAACGCCGCAAGGAGCAATTGGAGGAAGAACGCCTGAAACGGATGCAAAGCGATACTATAAACAAAATAAGCGACGGGAAGGAGTGATTTTGCGGTATGATAGTCAATTTTTTAAACTATGTATTGGTGATGCTGCTCGCGGGGGCGGGCAGTTTCGGCGGCGGAATCGGCGGGGTGAACATCATGAAGGAGTTCGCCGTCAACAAATGGGCGTTTTCGGCGGATGCGACCGGGGTTGTGATGGACGAGATTTTGAATGTCGCCTCTTTCGCGCAGCATAACGGCTATGCGCAGGGCATCACGCTCGCGGCGTACTTGGGAACCAAAACCGAACTCGGTGTGCTCGGGGCGGTTCTCGGAGTTGTCGCCTTCATACTTCCCTCCGTTTTGATCGTGATCGTCATTTTGAACATAGGGGCGAAACTGTACAAAAGCCAAATGTTCAAGTATTCGATAAATTACATGAACCTGTTCGCCGCGGGGCTTTTGTGCATGTTCTTATGGAATTATGTGATAACCATAATCAACATAGACCTGATATATCCGCTGCTGGCCGGGCTGGCGTGTTTTGTGCATATATATTTCAATATAAACCCGGCTCTCATAATTTTGGGCGGGGCGATAATCGGGGCGGTCTGGCGCGCCTGACGCCGGAGGGCAGCCTTTTCACTTTATCCACTCTATCTTACAGAAGAGCGGATTTCCGGTTTTGAGCATTTTTTTCATAATTCCTGCCTGCCAAATATCATGACGCCAAAAACCGTAAAAAACGCCGAACACAGCGCCGCCGCGGCGATATTCGGCCCCAGGTCCCCCAAACTCGCCGCCCCCGTTATTATCCCGAAATTGTCTATGCCGGAGGGCATATACCCGCCCGCTTCCGGGACGGCGGCCGCGATGCTGAAAGCCATGAAAATCCCGAACGCCAAAAACGTGGCCGAAGTGACATTTTTCGCGCAAACGCTCGAAAACAAAACGAGCGCGAGTATAAATATCAGATACAAAAAAAGCAGCGAAAAAAACAATATCACACTGCCAAATTCCACCAAACCGTCTTCGAATAAAAACATCGTATAAAACATCTGCGCCCCCATCGCGAGCCCCAGGGACACAAACAAAAGAAGCGCGGACGCGGCGAATTTGGAGAGTATGAACTGCGTCCTCGAAATATTTTTGGTGAGTATATAGGATGCGGTGTTTTTCGCTTTTTCGTTTGCCACAAGCCCCGCGAACACGATGATCGCCGCCGGCAGGCCAAGCGTGTTGAAGTTGCTGAAAAACTGGGCGTAGCTGTCCTGGGAATTGGGGGGATAGTTTATGCCCATCGCCGCCATCTGTTCGGGCGAAATGTCGAGATTTGCCATCTTCAAAATTTCCGGGGTGAGCTTGGCGATGAGCGGCGAGCTTATCCCCACCACCAAAAATATGGCTGCCAGAACGACCCCTTTGACTGTTTTTATGAGTTCCGTCAGCTCTTTTTTGAAAAATACGACAAAACCGTTCATCGGATTCCCCCCTTTTCTTCCGGAGCTTTGGAAGTCGCGGATATGAATATATCCTCGAGGTCCGCGTCCTCAAATTCGAATTTTATCAGCGAAAGATTGTTTTCATATATCATTTTCGGTATGACTTCGCCGGCTTTTTTCCTGTCCGAGGTTTTGAGCCTGATTTTTACGGTATCCTCCCTTTTGCAGTCTACGGCGTTTACGCAGTCCAATTTTTGCGCCTCCGCGAAAAATTTTTCGCAGAGCCCGCCGCCGTCCGCCAAAAGCTCGATGTGCAGGGATTCGCATAGCCCCGAATATTCGGCTTTTATATCGTTTATCCCTCCCTCGAGTGCCAGCGAGCCCTTTTCTATCAGCGCTATGCGGTCGCAGACCCTTTCCGCGTCGTTTAATATATGCGTCGAAAACACGATTGTGTGCCTGCCCCGCAGCGAATTCATTATGCTTATGGTTTCTTTCCTGCCTATGGGGTCGAGGGCCGAAGTGGGCTCGTCGAGCATGATCAGTTCCGGCGAATTCAGCAGGGCCGCGGCGATCCCGAGTTTTTGCTTCATGCCGCGTGAAAACGCGGATATCTTGGTTTGCAGCCTTTTTTTATCGAAATTTATCAATTCGAATATTTCCCCGATTCTGCCTTTTATCTCGCTGTCGCTCATTTTGTACAGCCTGCCGCACAAAAACAGATATTGCCTGGCGGTCATAAAAGAGTAAAACTCGGGCACGTCGGGGAGATAACCGATGTTTTTATAACCGAACGGCTTTCCGAACTCCATTTTTTCGCCGTAGATGCGGATCTCCCCGGCAGTCGGGCGGCAGAGCCCCGCGATCATTTTCAGCGCGGTGGTCTTCCCTGCCCCGTTTCTGCCCAAAAACCCGTAGACCGACCCGTGGGGAATCACAAGGTCCAAGTTGTTTACGGCGACTTGGCTCTTTTTTCCGCCGGAGACAAAAATTTTCGTGAGGCCGGCAAGCTCAAGTGCATACTCCCTCATATGTCGTCATCCGCCGAATTTTCCGCCTTGCCGAAGATGATGTACAAAACCGGGCCGATGAATGTGTTCATCAGCACGACAACCAGCAAAATCCAGATAACCGGGCTCAGATTTTTGGTTTTTTTCTTTTTTTGTATATCAAAAACGCAGAAAATCACAAACCCGAGCTGTATGACAACAAGCGGGATGATAAAGGGTATAAATTTCAAAAAATCATCCATAAGTTTTCCCTCTCGATCTTTTTTTCATCAGCCGAACGCGATACTGAGAATACCGTATTTGCCTTCATACTTGGCAAAAACCGTGTCTTCGTATATAAACAGGATGTGCTCGAACACAAAGGGCTGCACAATTTCGCCGGAACTGCCGACGATTCCCCATTTGCCGTCAAGCTGCGCGGTAGAGAGATAAGCGGGGCTTCTTCCGCTGCGGCCGTCGTAATCGTATATGAAATCGCTGACAAAGTCGAGGTTGTAGGCGAAAGCGTATTTGCCCTTGCCGTTCGAATAGGCGGAGCTAAAATCGTATTCGATGCCCCATTCCTGCGTTTTCTCTTTTACTTTGCTTGAATCGATGCTCCGGAAGGGGATCAGATAGTCTTCGAGCCAGGGGAATGCTTCCAAGAATTGGCGGCGCGTGAACATATCGTATGTATCCCCGTCTTCATATTCGGAGTACCATCCGTAAAGTTTTTTGGCCTCGTCATACAGCCAAACCGTAGATCCGCCGCCGTGCCCCTCCCAGCCGTTTTTTGTTATGTTTTTGTCGCGCGTCACGCGTCCCGTATCCGGGTCCAATATGTCCCCTTTGTGTTCTCCGGTACCGAACAGGTCGCATATGCCGCAGTAATATACGAGCTTGTAGTCGAGGGTGGGCTCTACTTTCCATGAAAAATAGTTTTCATTTTGCGAAAGGTCCTCATCGGGCTCATAGAGCTCGTATTCCCCGTACAACATTCCAAACAGGTAAGTGTCCTGCCGGTTGCCTTCCAGGGTAAAAAGATAATCGCCGTCATGGTGCCGCAGAGGCACCAATCTGTATATATTTGACAAATCCGGAACGTAACAGCTGTGCAGCTTGTCCGGCAGGCCCCCGAGAAAACTCCGGTTCCCCTCGGTCCACTCCAATTCCAAATCGAATATGAAGCTGCCGGCGGGATAACCGCTCTCATCGTTTTCCGCGAGCACGAAACCGTAATTCCCCGCATAGCCCGCGCACGCAAGCCTTTCTTTCACGCCGATCTCAAACATGGCGGTGCCCTCCTCCCCGAACATGAGGTATCCGTAATATTCATTCCCGTCCGGCGAGTTTTCCAAAAGCGGCGCGCACCATCTCCCCCATGTTCCGCTGAGCACGACGCTCTGCAGCAAATTTGAAGTCATGATATTATACCTCAGGCCGTCTTTGTCGGTGGCGTAGATGGCCTCGCCGTCTGCATATGCGAGCGAGGTGATATCACTCAGCCAGTACAGCTGGTTGGTATAAAAATTTTCCCACGCGTTGGCCGCGGCAAGGTCCGCCTTCGAATGCTCCAGGCTGCCGTCCTCCAGCAAAAATACAACCGTCGGAACCGGATACTCCTCCTCATAGCCATAGGGGGAAGGCAGTTTGCCCAGACACGCGTCCACAACGCCTTTTTCGTCGTAATACGACATGACGGGAAACGGGCCCTTTTTGAGCTCTATATCCTCATCGTCGAAATAATAACCGTAATAGTCGATGTACCCGGCCAGACCATACAATTCGTCCCACCTGTCCAGATCGAACTCGATTTCCGCCACGCCGTCTTTTATAGTCACCGTGACAAGGCCTTCCTCGTCCCGGCGCGTTTTCGAGCCGTCGTCCGGATCCGGGGCATCGGTCGCCTTTGTCGTATCCGCCGTATTTTCGGGATCGGTGTTCTCGGTTTTTTTGCCGGTTGCGGCCGTCTGCGAATTTGCGCCTTCCGCATTCTCCACCAATCTGATCTGGCAGGCTGAAAGCAAAAGGCATACGACACATAAAACCGCGATTATCGCCTTAAATTTTTTGTTCATAAAATTACGCTCCCGGAAATTTTGATTTATATCAAAAAAATAGCATAAAAATGTTAACTTGATATGTCTTAATTTTCGAAAATTTTGAAAAATTTACAATTTGGTATATGTTCCGTGCATGAAAGTTTTAAAATATTATGGTATATTGGGTTTCAATGAAATTTCTGTTTTTGGGAGGGACGCATAAATGCCGGCGAAATTGCAGTTTTTGGGTTTTTCTTCTTTCTATATCACCACTTCCGAAGATACCCGCATATTGATCGACCCCTACTTGAATGAAAATCCCGTATCGCCGAAAAAGGCCGCGGAATTTGACAAAGTGGATCTGGTGCTCGTCAGCCACGGCGCCTTCGACCACCTCGGCGACGCCGCCGAAATCGCCTTGCGCTGCGGCTGTCCCGTCATATGCGGGGGCGACAGCAGGCTTTTGCTGTCGGAGCGCGGGGTGGCAAAATCCCAGCTGATCGAGACCACATGGGGGCTCACCGTCAAGGCCGCCGGGATAAAGGTGCGGCCGGTCGAGAGCCGCCACCGCTCCTGCGTCACTTTGAGCGGCGGAAATGTAGTCACCGCGAACCCGCTCGGCTTTGTGATCTGCCTCGAGGACGGTGTGCGCATATACAACGCGAGCGACACGGCGCTTTTCGGGGATCTGAAACTGATCGGGGAGCTGCACCGCCCCCATATCGGGCTAATCAACGTCACGATTGAAAACTGCTTTGATTTTCTGCCCGAGTTTTTGACCGGCGAAATGACCGCGTACGAAGCCGCGCTCGCCTCGCAGTGGCTGGGGCTCGATTACGCGGTGGCCTGCCATTACACAAACAAAAACTGCGAGGATGTGGAGACATTTGTAAAACTGCTCGATGCCGCGGACTCGGGGGTAAAACCGGTGGCGATGGACGCCGGGCAGACTTTCGAGTATTCGCTCGGCAAAGCGGCAAAGGTATATTGAAATATTTTTTGGAAAGGAATAAAAAAAATGGACACAAAAAAGATCGGATTTATCGGGCTGGGGATCATGGGCAGGCCGATGGCGAAAAATTTGCTCAAAGCGGGCTATGAGCTGATTGTAAACGATATAGACAAAGAGGCCGTCGCCCAGCTTGCGGCGCTCGGAGCCGAGGTTGCGGATACGGCGGCCAATGTAGCCGAAGCTGTCGATATCATCATCACCATGCTTCCCAATTCGCCGCATGTGACCGAGGTGGTATGCGGCAAAAACGGGATAATCGAAAAAATCCGCCCGGGAGCGGCGGTAATCGACATGAGCTCGATCGCCCCCGCGGCGTCGCAGGCAATAGCGGCAAAACTGAAAGAAAAAGGGGCGGAAATGCTCGACGCGCCCGTGAGCGGCGGGGAACCCAAAGCAGTCGACGGCACACTCGCCGTTATGGTCGGCGGGGATGAAAAAATATTCGGCGAGGTCAGGGATATACTGCTTGTGATGGGGTCGAGTGCCACATATGTCGGGGAAATCGGCAGCGGAAACGTCGCAAAGCTCGCCAATCAGATGATAGTCGCGCTCAATATCGCCGCTTTAAGCGAAGCGCTTGTGCTCGCGGCGAAATCCGGAGTGGATCCCGAAAACGTATTCAACGCGATAAAAGGGGGATTGGCCGGGAGCGCCGTCATGAATGCCAAGGCCCCGATGATGTTTGAAAGAAACTTCAAGCCGGGGTTCCGCGTGGAGCTCCACATAAAAGACCTGATGAACGCCATGGATACCGCCCATGAAAACAATGTGCCCGCGCCGCTCACCGCTTCGGTGCTGGAAATGCTTCAGTCGCTCAAAGTCCACGGCTCCAAAGCCGAGGATCACAGCGCGATTTTGAAGTATTACGAAAGGCTCGCCGGCATGGAAATCGGAGGAAAGACTGATCATGTTTGAAGTGTTTGACAGGATAAAATGCCTTGTCCCCCTTGAAAACAGCATGAATCTGAGCGCAAACGAACAGCTCCATATGTACTACCGGATGAATCTCATACGGCAGTTCGACACGAATGTCAAGGATTTATGGATGGCGGGCAAAATATACGGGCTGGCGCACTCATATGTGGGCGCGGAGGCGATCGCGGTGGGGGCCTGCGAGGCGATAGGGCCCGCCGACGCCATCACCAGCACGCACCGGGGCCACGGGCACTGCATCGCCAAGGGAGCGGACCCGAAGAAAATGATGGCGGAGCTGTTCGGCAAATATGAAGGCTATAATCACGGCAAGGGCGGCTCGATGCACATAGCCGACACCGAAAACGGAATGATGGGCGCCACCGGCATAGTGGGCAGCGGCATGCCGCTCGCGCTCGGGGCGGCCTTCGCGGCCTATTATTTGGACAATGAAAGCGTGGCCGTGTGCTTTCACGGCGACGGCGGGACCAATCAGGGCGTATGGCACGAGTCGATGAATATGGCCGCCGCCTGGAAGCTGCCGGTCATATTTCTGATTGAAAACAACCAGCTGGCGGTGGGCACCGAGCTCTCCTGGGTGACCAAAGAGACCGATCTTTACAAAAGGGCGGCGGGATACGGCATAACCGGGGTTCAGGTCGACGGGTTCAATGTTTTCGAGGTGCACAAAGCCGTGAAGCAAGCCGCGGACAGGGCGCGGGCCAAAGAAGGCCCCACTTTGATCGAAGCGAGATTTTTGCGCCTGACCGGGCACTTTGTGGCAGACGACCAGTGGTACCGCGACATGGACAAAGTCGAGCCCTATTGGGAGCTCTGCCCGCTCAAACGAATGAGGGAATATCTGCTTTCCGGCCGCATCGCCGATGAAGCAGAGCTCGGCGCGATCGAGCTCAAGGCAAAAGAGGACATCGCGGCTGCTATTTCCTATGCGGAATCCGAATGCAGCGAACCGCCGGCCGGCACGCTGTACGACGACATATACGCCGACGGCGAAGTTATAATATAATTAAGGAGGGATGCGTTATGGCTGAAATTACCGTGAGACAGGCGATAAACGAAGCTCTGGCGGAGGAAATGCGGCGCGATGAAGCAATTTTCGTGCTGGGGTGCGATGTGGGAGCGAGAGAAGGGCCTTTCGGGGTCACCAAAGGCCTGTTAAAAGAATTCGGCGCGAAAAGGGTGATCGACACCCCCATTTCGGAGCCGTCGTTTACCGGGATGGCGCTGGGGGCGGCTGCGCGCGGCCTTCGGCCCGTAGTCGAGATACTGTATTCCGACTGGATAACCTTATGCATGGATCAGATTGTAAACATGGCGGCCAAAATCCGTTATATGTTCGGCGGAAAGATAAATGTCCCCTTGGTCATACGCGCGCCCTTCGGGGGCGGAGGGGGCGTCGCGGCCCAGCACTCGCAGTCTTTCGAGGCCTGGTTCAACCATGTGCCGGGGCTCAAAATAGCGGTCCCGCTCACGCCCTATGACGTAAAGGGGCTTCTCAAAACCTCAATACGCGACAACAACCCGGTCATCTTTTTTGAGCACAAGCGCTCATACAGCACGAAAGGCGAAGTGCCCGAGGGCGATTATACGGTTCCCTTCGGCCAGGCTGCAATACGCCGGGAGGGCAGGCACGTCACTGTGGTCGCCTATTCGATGATGAGCCAAATGGCCCAGAACGCGGCCGCAACACTGGAGCAAAAAGGGATCGAATGCGAGGTCATAGACCTGCGCACCATACTGCCCCTCGATTACGGGACAGTCATGCAATCCATCGAAAAAACCGGACGGGTCGTGGTGCTGCAGGAGGCGAACAAACGCGGCGGAATGGCGGGCGATATCGTGGCTGAAATTGTCGAGCGGGGATTTGACCTGCTCGATGCCCCGCCGGTGCGCGTGGGTGGGCTCAACGTGCCCATGCCGTACAACTCCGGGCTTGAAAAAGCGGTGATACCGGACGAAAAAAATATCATCGAAGCAATCGAAGCGGTTTTGAAAAATTAGGCGCGCTGGACGACGGATTTGTAAACTTTTTTAAAAACCCATTGATTTTTACGATTTTTTGTGATACAATGCTTTTATCCTCACACAAGAGGACGCAGAAAGGGAATTTGTTATGCCGCGTCAACCAATGAACACCACCACTACCATGACGAGTTAATATTTGTTGTTGTGCCAATCCGCCGACGACAAGTGTTAGCTCCAAGGGTCGTCGGTGGGTGAGTTCAAATAGATTTTTTACACCTTACCGGCGATGTTTTCGGCAAGGTGTTTTTATATTTTCAAAAAAGGGGGTGATCGCCCTGATCACATATGAGTATTCGCATTGTCCAGACGGGCTGATGACCGTCTGCTCTCCGGCAACCTAAAAAATAAAATTAAAAGGAGAGCATATTTATGTCAGATTACAAAAACAATCTCATGGAATTGCTAAAAGAAGCCGTCGCCGAGTTGTATTCGGGAGGCTTGGTTTTCCATGAAATCACAGAGAGCGGGTTTTATTGTGACTTCGATTTATCGGAGCCGCTGAACCCCGAAAAAATCAACGCGATAAATAACAAGCTGGCCAATAGGGATATTCCATGCGCCTACGAACTGTCCGGCTTTTCCGGCGCTTATTTGGACGGCGACGCGAATAAAAAAATGCTGCAGCGGATTTACATCGCGGCTTTTGAAACGCAAGCGGAATTACTGGATCACCGTGATAAACTGGCAAAAGCCGTCGAACACGACCACAAAAAACTCGGAGCGCAGCTTGGACTGTTTTCCTCTTCGGATGAAGTCGGGCAAGGGCTTATGCTGTGGCATCCCAAAGGCGCGACGATCCGCTTCCTGCTCGAACAGTTCAGTCAGGGGGCCCATCTGCTCAACGGCTATCAATGGGCTTACACACCGCATATCGGACGCTCGGAGCTATGGAAAATTTCGGGGCATTTGGACAACTTCCGGGAAAATATGTATAACCCCATCGACATCGACGGCGAAGAATATTATCTCAAGCCCATGAACTGCCCGTTTCATTTCATCATCTACAACAGCGAAACACGCTCTTACCGTGACCTGCCGGTCCGCATGGCAGAGTTCGGCAATGTATACAGATACGAATTGTCCGGCACTCTGCATGGTCTGACAAGGGTGAGAGGGTTCACGCAGGACGACGCCCACATCATCTGCACACCCGAACAAGTGGAGAGCGAAGTCGCATTCGCGCTCAAATTTTCGCTGTATATCCTGCGTTCATTCGGGTTGACCGAGTTTAGGCCCTATGTTTCAACCAAACCGAAGAATAAATCCATCGGTTCGGACGGCGAGTGGGAAACGGCGACGGAGGTATTAAAAAAAGCAGTCATCGCCGCAGGGTTGGAATACGAGATTGACGAGGGCGGCGGAGCGTTCTACGGGCCGAAGATAGATTTGAAGCTGTACGACTCGCTTGGGCGCGAATGGCAATGCAGCACAATCCAATTTGACTTCAACCTGCCGGAGCGCTTCAAGATGAAGTACATCGGCAGCGACGGCAAAAACCATACGCCGGCTGTCGTTCACCGGGCGCTGTTTGGCAGCATCGAGCGGTTTTTCGCCCTGCTGATTGAGCATTACAAGGGCGATTTCCCGTTGTGGTACGCGCCGGTGCAATTCGCCGTCGTTCCGGTAAAATCATCCCACAACGGCTATTGCAAACTGTTGGAGATAGACTTGAAAAAGATGGGGCTGCGCGTTGACGCCGACTACACGGAAATCCATATGCGGGAAAAAATCAAGCGGTTTGAAACCGAAAAGATACCGTATATATTCGTAATCGGCGACAAGGACATCGAAGCGGGCGGCTTTTCGGTGCGGAGCCGCAAACACGGGAATCTCGGCGTGATGAACCTCGAATCGCTGTCCGAACACATCAAAGACGATCTCGAAGCCGGCAAGCCGAAATATATCATGGAAGAAGGGGTGGATGTATGATAAAACAACTTAACCCGTCAGACTTTTCCCTCGCCGCCAAGGTAATACGCGCGAGTTTTGCGACGGTGGCAAAAGAGTTCGGCCTGACCGAAGAAAACTGCCCGACGCATACGAGTTTCAGCACCACAACCGAAAAATTACGCAAGAATCAAAGCTGGGGCTGGCTTATGTATGGTTTTTTTGATGGGGGAAATCTCGCGGGTCATGTCGCCATATCAAAAGAGTATGTCCCGGACTCAAGGGAAGCGACTACCGTATATGAAATACACAACCTTGCTATCCTGCCGGAATACCGGCACAAAGGCTATGGCAAACAGCTTCTCGAATTTAGCAAAAACAAAGTGAAGGAACTTGGCGGCAGCAAAATTACCATCGGTATCATCGAGGAAAACACCGTGCTGAAAAATTGGTACGCCGCTAACGGATTTATTCATACCGGAACAAAACGGTTTGAGCAATTTCCGTTTACGGTCGGGTTCATGGAATTGGCAATAAAATAAATATTTAATAAAAATTGGAGGTATTTTCAAATGGGACTTAAAGTAGGAGTTTTGGGCGTAGGGCCGGTCGGAGAGCATATCGTCCGCGTATTGGGCGAGAGGAAGTTTCCCCTTGACGGAGAGATTATAATTATAGCGACAAGCGGACGCAATGAGATAATCAACGGAAAATCGGTCAGCGTCCAGAAGGTCAGCGCGGATATTTTCAAGGGGCTTGACCTTGTATTCTTTGCGGGCAAAGAAGGTGCGAAAGGCGCGAGCATGGAATGGGCCGACATAGCGGTGGAAAGCGGCTGTATAGTGATTGACAACGGCGGGGATTTGCGTATGTACCCCAATATCCCGCTCGTCGTTCCCGAAATAAATATGGACGCCGTAACAAAAGAAACGCGGCTCATATGCAATCCGAATTGCTCAACCATTCAAATGGCGGTCGCGCTCTACCCGCTGCACAAAGCCGCAAGACTGCGGAGGGTTGTCGTGTCCACTTATCAATCGGTCAGCGGACACAGCGGAGCCGGAATGGATCAGCTCAACAGCGAACTGAAGCAGGTATTCAATGGCGAGCCGATTCAAGAAAACCCGGCAATTTTCGCGCGTTCCATCGCGTTCAACTGCATCCCCCATATCGACCGATTTGAAAAAAACGGGTACACTCGGGAAGAAATGAAGATGGTTCACGAAACGCGCAAGATTTTCGGCGAACCCGACTTGCTGATTTCCGCGACCACCGTGCGCGTTCCCGTGCTGGTCGGTCACGCAGAAACAATCAACGCGGAGTTCATGGAACCCATGCGGGCGCAGAGAGCAATCGAAATCCTTTCCGACTCGAAATTGTCGCCCGGTGTGGTCTGTTTCGGCGAAGCAGAACGCTATCCCGTTCCGTCCGACCTCGAAAAGGACGAGTGGAAAGACGCGGTTTTGGTCGGCAGAATACGCGACGACATGACGGCGCCAAACGCAGTCAACTTATGGTGTGTGTCCGACAACCTGCGGAAAGGCGCGGCGGCAAACGCCGTCCAAATCGCGGAGGGGATGCTGGCAAAAGGTTTGCTGTAAGCTAAAAGCTGTAACAAAAGGGCTGTTCAATTTCAAAACAGCCCTTTTGAAGTTTGCTTGCTATGATTTATCCCATTTCGCCCTTCGTTCCATTTTTTGTCCATGTGTTTACAAAGCTGATTTCCTCAACGCTTTTTTTCCACGGCGGATCAACCTGTTCGGCGGCATATCCGACAGGCAGGAGAAATAAACAGGCGATATGCTCCGGCAGCTGTAAAATCTCCGCAGCTTTCTCCGTGTCCAAATATCCGATAAAACACGCGGATAAGCCATGCGCCGCCGCTGTGAGAAAAATATGTTCTCCGGGGAGGCAAGGGCCTCCGTTGGCAAACAGCTTGTTCATGGTTTTTCTGTCGGGATATCGGTTCATGTCGCGTGTAAATTCTTTGCCGAAGCGCAGGTAGTTTACAATCAACCCGAAATTATCCTCCGGCAAATCTTTCAAATCCCCGGAAATGTCCGCGCACAACGCAAACACAACCGGCGCGGCGGCTATCCACATTTGGCCGCCTGCCGCTTGCGCGAGTTTCGTTTTGAGGTCTTGGTTTTTGACCACACCGATGATATTCCCCTGTCCGTTTCCCGGCGTCGGAACGAGCCGTGCTGCGTCAAGCATTTCGGTTATAATTTCGTCGGATATGGGTGTGTCGAGAAAATTCCTGACGGAAACGCGTTTTCTGATTGATTCCATTAATTCCATTGTACATCCCTCATTTCATACATTTTTTGAAGTGCGGTTATCGATGATTTTTTTTCGTCAAGCGATTTTGCGTTCATATGACGGTACGCAAGAGTATATCCGAATTTTATGACAAGCAGTTTCCATGCGTATAAATGTAAATCTTTCAATTGTGAAATATCTATATATTCAGAAATGCCTTTTATATACGCGGGAATAAATTTACGGTAATATTCTTCAAGATATTTGACGTCCGTTTCATCCGTGATGAGCTGGATAATATCCTCGAACATATATCCCCAACCGGTACAATCCCAGTCTAAAAGTATTATTTTACCGTCAGAATAGAATATATTTGAATACCAAAAATCACGGTGACATAACACGAAAGGCATATTCCCGGCATTTGCATATATTTTTTCGGCTTCCCTCTCCATATCCATGAGCATTTGGCATAAATATCTGGGGATTTCACAGTCGTCGGAACGAATATAATTATACTGCGGCTCCTGCCTGCTATATATCGTGTAATAATGTCCCGCCCATGATATTGGCGTAAAACAAGAAATATCTTGCAAAGCGGGCGGATTATTTTTATAAATCCTGCCTTGAAAACGCCCCAACTCGGCTGCCGCCTGTTCACGCATTTCGATTGTCAAATCCATGCCCGATATGGCGTCGATATATTCGATCCAAAGCTGCGTTTCATTTTCTTCTCCGTTCATCTCAGCGCGGTAACACTCGGGCCAGCGCAGCGAATCGGTGAAAAGCGCGCCCAAATCGGATTTATACAGATCATATTCCCTGCGCCATGAATCGGGGTCGCCTTGCCGTTCCCATTTCTTTTGCACTTTCAGGATAATTTCATACGGCAGCTTTTCCCCGCCGGCGGTCTCGGCAGTGCCCGTGACAAGGCGCACATCGCCCACCGTTCCGCCCTGTAACTGCTTGGACTCGAAATCGGCGCGGATTATTTGCGTACCGAGCATTTTACTTAACGCTTTTTTCAGATTATCTTCCGTCAACGCTTTGGGTAAATCGCTCATTTTTTGCGCAGATAAATTCATTTTTTGATTCTCTTTCATCATGTTATTTTTTGGACGCAAAAATACCGCGGACAAGCAGCTTCAATAGTTGCTCCCCTTTTTAGATTAAGCATATTATACAACATGAAATGCATATTGTCAACGGAAAGAACAACTGTAAACCATTTTTTATCGACTTTTTTAGTTTTAGTCCCCAATTTGTAAACTTTTTTGTTTTGGGATTGACAAGCCGCGAAATATGTGGTAAACTGTTATGCAATAGATCTATGAAGGAGGCAAAGCTCGCCGTGTTGAAATTTTCTTTATCCGCTATGATTATGCAGCGCAGAGAACTCGTGGCCGTGTGTGGCACCGGGCTTTTGCTGTTGTATTCGTAGATAGCGGAAAAAAATATGAGGCTATTGAAAATAGAGCGGTCGAAGTCCAGCAAAAAGGACACCGACCGTTTTTTATTTATCGGAAGGCGGGCACAATGGAAAGATTTGTATATATATCCAATGATGTATTAAGCCTCGTCGAGTGTAAACCCTGCGATGACCGCGCTTTATATGAAAGTTGGCTCGATCCTGACGTTCAACGGGGTTTCAACGGCATTTATGTCACGTCGTTTGAAGAATTTGCCAAACAAAATGAAATCGATAAACCTACTCGTTTTACCGCCATGATACGCCTTGACGATACCAATGAGATTATCGGGACTGTGGGTATATCGCCGCCCGAAGATATTGCAGATTTGACGATACGCATATTCAAGCCGTTTCGCAAGAAAGGTTACGGAACCGCTGCTTTCGCATTGGCGACAAAATATATCGCAGGCGTGCTAAAAATAGCAGAACTCCACGCCGGAGCTTACGCCGACAATATCGGAAGTCAAAAGATGCTGAAAAAATGCGGGTACATTCCTTATCCCGAAGGCAATATCGCCGAAAAGCATTATATAACGAGAGAAGATATGATTCAAATGGACTTTATATACAAGCCGATCACCGTCCGTCCCGCCGTACCAACCGACGCTCCCGATATGGCTGAGGTACATATGCGCTCGTGGGAGGCCGCGTACAAGGATATTATTCCGGCTGAATACATCAAAGAAAAAAACGCCACGCGACCGGCAATGTGGCAAAACTCCCTCGCCGAAGGCAAATATCCCCATATGGTCATCCAAAAAAACGGCAAAACCGTCGGCAATATGTGTGTCGCCCCGCCGCAGGACGACGACGCGGACGAAAACGTCTACGAATTGCACAGAATCTATCTGCATCCCGATTACTACCGGCAGGGTATCGGAACACAGGCGATGGAATATGCCTATGATATAGCCCTAAGCAAAGGTAAAACAGTTATGACTGTTTGGGTTTTAGCGGAGAACGCCAATTCGATCAGGTTTTACGAAAAATGCGGATTTATGCCGGACGGAAAAACAAAAATACTGAACTGCGGCAAACCGCTTACCGCAATCAGAATGAGGAAGGATTTGTAAAATGAAATTCACGCTCTATACAACGGCAAAAGATTTTTCTGACGATGTGCTGCCAATCCTGAACCGGCACGAGATACAAAACAATCTGATCTATAAAAACATTGGCGACGGTAAGTTCATGGCAAGCGTTAAAGATGATTGCGGGGAAGTCATTTTGACCGCCGCACGGACTGAATCCTTCCCCATGACTATGTACGAAACCGATAATATCCGAAACGACGGTGCGGTAGATTTTTTTATCCGGTCGATTATGGAACGCGGGAGTGAAGTTGATCTTATTATGACCGAGAAAGCACTCGCAAAGAATTTCTGTGAGCAATACGGCAAACTGACAAGCAAGAGTTATTATCTAAATGAGAGCCTTGTTTTGTATTTGCTCGACAAAACGAATGAGGTAAAACCCATAAGAGGCTCTTTTCGCAAAGTGAATCCCGACGATATGTTTTATTTGCCGTATTGGTATGCGGATTTTCCCCCGGCTTGTAATATCGGGGAATACAACCTTTCCGCCGGGATTGAGGGCGCAAACCGAGCGGTAGAAAAGGGAACCGCTTATGTATGGGTTGATAATTATCCCGTATCGGTTGCCGCCAGCGTTAGGAGTACATCCAACTGCGCGTTTATCGGCCATGTATATACGCCGCCGAATCTGCGCGGCAAAGGGTATAGCACGGCTTGTGTTTGGCATCTGTCCCAAAAGCTGTTTGGTGATGGATTCAAGTATTGCGCCTTATATGCCAACTGCGCTAATCCGTATTCCAACCGGGTTTATCAGAAAATTGGATATAAAGAAATATTCTGGTATGACCAGTACAAACTCACGGCTGATATGGGGGCAGATATGTGAGAACGGAGGGTAAATGATGTCTAATAATTACGAAATACGAAAGGCGATGAAAATAATGCAATATCACGTTATAGACGTATTCACCGACAAGCTGTTCGGTGGTAATCCCGCCGGGGTCTGCCTGCTCGACAACTGGCTGCCCGATGAAATTTTACAAAATATCGCAACAGAAAACAATCTGTCTGAAACAGCGTTTTTAGTAAAACAAGAAAATTATTACAATCTACGATGGTTTACGCCGACGATTGAAGTCGATCTCTGCGGACATGCAACCGTAGCGAGTGCGTTCGTGCTGTTTGAGGATGCCGAAAAAGCGGCTGATGAAATAAAGTTCAAGACCGTGAGCGGGATGATGTCGGTCACAAAAGAAAATAATTTGCTCTATCTCGATTTTCCTTCTCGCCCGGTTACGCCCTGCCCGATGTATCAGACATTTGGAAAAGCGTTTGAGAAGATATGTGAAATTTTATTACAACAAAAACAAGGGCTGCGCCAAACAGCCTTTGTTTTGTTATCA
>WQXD01000035.1 GCA_009785015.1 Oscillospiraceae bacterium
CGATTCCGCTATCAGGCCCGCCGCCCTGCCGTACAGCTTGTGGCCCTCCGTGCCCCGCAGGCAATGGGCGACCGGAAGGTTTCTGCCTTCGTTTGTTTCCGCGTAATTTTCGTCGTGGGTGTCAAATGTGAACAAAATCACGTCGCCGCCCTCGCGGTAGCGCTTTATTTTTTCGACAATCGGACGCTCGGTTTTTTCGGCCTCGGGAAATCCGAGGGTCCCCGCCACGAAATCGTTTTGATAATCCACCACAATCAGGCATTTTTTCAATTTTTCCACAATGGGCAGCTCCTTTCTTTGGCAAATATAAATATTTTCGGCAAAACGCTTGTAACACGCGATGAAATGTGATATACTGATAAAAAACAAAGCGGGTATTGTGTTTTAAGGAGAAATTTTATGGATAACCAGGAAGACGCCGGCGGCGGCTATAAAAAGAAAAAATCCCGGCTGCTTGCCATTATGAGATGGATGGTGTATTCCGTCTCGATAATTGTCATTGCAATCTCGGCATACAGGTGCGCATCCATAGGAATGCCGGCCGAACTTAAAAACTATATTATAAAAAGCCGGCCAATCGAGCGGGCCTGTGACGAGCTGGGGGACGATTTCGCGATGTACGCCCTGGAAATACGCAGCGCGTTCGGAAGAGGCGACGCTCTCTTTGCCGACAATGTCTATTATCTTGAGAGTGCGGAAAACCTGCAGTTCACCTTGCGGTGCAAAACCAACAGGTTTCCGGAGGTGTTCGGCGGTTCGGAAGAAGGGCTCACGCGGCCTTTTAAAACATATCTGAAAATCTCGAAAACATCGGGCGAAGAAGCGGCCGGCGAGGGCGAAGAGGGGGACTATATCGTTTTGGAGGCGGAAGACGAAGCCGGCTTCGGCAAAAACAAGGACAGTTACGTGTATTTTGTGTACAGCTTCGGCGGTGTCTCCATAGATTACGAAAAATCAAAACTCGAGCTGTATGTCTTTGACAACACCTCCGGATCCGCCGGTTTCGACGAAGACGATTATATGGCGCGTTTTACTTTGTTTGACGTGAATATGCCCAAAAAGAAAGTACCGATAAAACAATTCGCGAATCCGTAACGCCCGAAACGCCCGCGCTCCGCTTTGTCATTTCATATACGACTCGGGGTTCACCAGCACGCCGTTTTTGATGATTTCAAAATGCAGATGGGGCCCGGTGCTGTTTCCCGTCGAGCCGCATTTGCCGATTTCCTGGCCCTGGTACACCTTATCCCCGTATTTCACGCTTATCGAGCTCAAATGCGCGTACAGCGTGACAAACCCGCCGTTGTGCTTTATTTTCACATGGTTGCCGTATGAACTCGAATATCCCGCGTATATGACCGTTCCGCCGTCTGCGGCCGATATGGTGGTTCCCTTCGGCACCACCAGATCCACTCCGCGGTGCCCTCCGCCGAAACGCGAGGTCGTGTACCCTCCCTTGACCGGCCGTATGAACGAACCCGTGGGAGCCGCAACCGGTTTGAGCTTTGTGCCCACAAGCACTACTTTGTCTATGGGCGCCTTTAAGGTTTCGACCAGTATTATTTCCCTTGAAACCTCTTCGTCGCTTATATACGTGACTTCGGCGGTCACGCGGTTTTCGCCGTTTACCCCGTTGGTTTTGATCGTCTGGGTGCCTTTGTAGTACAGTTCCGAATCGACATACCGGGTTTCAAAGGGCACAGCCACGTTGTAACCTTCGGTTATTATCTTCTTGAATTTGAGCGAGCCCGACGCGGTGCTCCCGGAAGTCCGCATCAGCCTCGACAAGGTGTCGTCCTGCAGGTTGTATTCGTTTGTATCCAAAAACCCGCGCGGGATGGTATTTATCACCTCGGGCGTGAGTTCTATCGAGGATGCCGCCGCTATCGCCGCGATGTCCTCCGCGGCAGACGACGAAGCCGCATAGTCAAAAAATTCGATCCCGCCGAATAATGGCACCTCCGGCTCCGCGACGGCGTACAGCGTCTCATCCGCCAAATCCGCCGGCTCCGCCGAATAAGTTATGATATCCTTGAGTTCGTCGTGCGAAACCACGTCGCGCGTGGCGTATTTGTCCTCGATTATTTCTATGTTGTTGGCGAAATCTATGTTTCCGTTTTCCCCTATGTCCACCGAATTTTCCTCGAGCAGTTCGCTCAGCACCCTGTCTATATCGTTCTGGCTTTCGGCCGCTATCACCAATTCGCCGTCTATGAAAAGGCCGTAGGCGGTCGTCACGGCGGCGCAGACCTGCGGCGAATTGTATATTATGTCGTACAGTTCGCTTTCGGGGATATGGGGGCGGCCGGTTTTCGTGAGCACCAGGCGGTATTCAAATGCGCCCGTGAATTCATAAGGCTCTCCCAAAATCGAGGAAATGTTGTTTTCCAAAACGGAAACGGCGGAAACCGCCGTCGCCTTTGAATCGACACACCCGACGACCCGCCCGTCGAAGCAGAGCTCGAGATCGGGCGTAAACGAGCTTATGGTCATTATCGCCGCAACGGTGAGCGCCGCCGAACCCGCGGTGAGCAAAAAGGCGAACGCTTTTTTCACCAGGGCCGCGAGGCCCGCCGATCTGAAAAACTTGCGCACAGGCGCGAAAAGGGCGCCGAAAAAGCCCCAGATGCCGGCGATAAGCGTCATGTACGCCATGTATCTGTCATAGGCGTTTTTTTCGTAGACGTCGCCCGCTTCTTTGTTTTTGCCCCAGCCTTTGGGATGCTTGGCGACGGTTTCGATATAGTCTTTGGTTTCCCTGCCTTTTTTATCGCCTTTCCAGGCGTAATAGAAAAAACGGGCGTTGAAATATGAGTCGAGCCTGCCCAATCCGTTTTTTTTGAACCTGTGCGCGAGCCGTTGTACAGGCGGAAGCTTTTTTTCGCTTTTGGCCGCAGCCGGTACAGCCGGTACGACCGGCGCGGGAGGGCGGGGGGATGAGGGTACCAACGCCCGGTTCGGGTGTGAGGTATGCAATGTGTCGTTTTGCCCTTCGCGCCCCGCCGAAATCCGCGCGGCGCCCGCCGGGCTCGCTTTCGGCGGCGGCATTCGGGAAGATTTTGTTTCGGCCCGCGTTTGATTCATCAAAAATCAAACTCCTTTCAGTCGGCATAAGTCAGCATGAGTTAAATCACATACCCGGTCAGCTTAAGATTATAATACATAAGATAAAAAAAATCAAGTCAAAATCTTCAAAGTTTATGAATTGTAAACAAAATTTCCACAGCTTGGAAACAAATGGGGCGTTTCGCGCCTTATTTTTGAATATTAGCGGAAGGTAAGTGAAAAAATTTACAAAAATTTCGTTGATTTTTTTCGCGGATTTTGCTATATTCTATATGGAGAACGCGGATTTGGCGTCCGCGGCAACGAATATTTTTGGAGAATTTTGCGTCGATGAACAAAAGCTCGCTTTTGGTAACCGAAAAAGTGACGACCCTTTTTTTGATAATGATTGCCGGGATAATTGCGAGAAAAACGAATATAATCGACTGGCCCGCGACAAAAAAACTGTCCGCTTTTTTGCTGAATATCACCCAGCCCCTGATGATTATAACCTCCTTTCAGATGGATTTCGATTCCGAAAAACTGAAAAACGGTTTTTCCCTGTTCGCGCTCTCGGTTATAGCGCACACAGTCACGTCGGCGGCCGCCTTTTTGCTGTACAAGCCGATAAAAAACGGCGACCAGAAAAAAGTGTATGAAATGGGCACGATATTCGGCAATTGCGCGTTTTTGGGCTACCCGGTGCTCAAAGTCATTTTCGGAGAAGACCTCGGCGTGTTCTACGGCGCCTTTTACGCCATGTTTTTCAATATATTCATATGGACTTACGGGATATATCTGATCACCCGAAAAAGCGGCGGCAGAAAAAGCGGCTCTCTGGGGGCTGCGATTTCGGCGAAGAAGATATTTTTGAATGCGGGGATGATCGCCTCCGTTTTGGGGATCATAGTCTTTCTGACCGGAATAAAGCTGCCGGGGGTCTTGTATGATTCCTCAAAACTGATCGGCGACATGACTTTCCCTTTGTCAATGGTTATAATCGGCTCGCTCATTTCGGACATAAAGCCGAAGGATATGTTTTTGTCCCCGAAAAGCTACTATTACATATTCGTCAAGCTCATACTGCTCCCTTTGTCCGCGGGGCTCATCTGTCACGCGCTGAAACTCCCGGTTTTGATCGTATATATGGGCACGATCATGGCCGCCATGCCCAGCGCGGCGAATGTGGCGATATTCGCCGAGACATACGGCGCCGATTCCAAAACGGCCGCGATAAACGTGGGGCTCTCCACGCTTTTTTCCATCGGGACCATACCGCTCGCGATTTATTTTCTGGACAATGTGCTGAAATTGTGATTTTTTTTTAACTTTTTCGCAAAATTTATATAAAAATATTAAATCGCTTGTAAAAATATGCGGTTTTGTGATATAATGGTTTATCATGTGACGGATAGGATGTGCAAGTTATGTTGGAAATATCTTCTTCAGGAACCTCGAACGCCGGGAAGAAAACGCTAAACGAAGATAATTTTTATATGAATGAGATATTCATAGCCGAAAACAACGCCGAAAGCGGCAGAATCTATATCGACAGCGCGCAGAGGGCCGTTCAGTTCTACGCCGTTTTTGACGGGCTCGGAAAAGAAATGAAGAGCGACATAACGCCGGCTATGGATTTTTGCGACGGTGAAAACGCTTCATATATGGCGGCGCACATGCTTTCCGTGCTCCAGCGTCACCTCAAAGACAAAACTCAGTTCAACCTGAACAACTATATACACAGTTTCGTGCGCAAAACCAACAAAAGCATATGCGACTACATGATGAGAAAAGGGGTGCGGGCCGGGGTCTCTTTCGCGATGCTCTGCATAGTCGGAAATTCCGCCTTTGTCTACAACATCGGAAACAGCAAGGTGTTTTTGCTCAGGGACAACAGGCTTTCGCTCATATCGCAAAACGACACCAAAGCGGAACAGCTTGTGACCATGAAGCAGATCGGCGCCGATATGGTCAGGCACGCCCCCGAAAACAAATCGCTCACCCAGTATCTGGGGCTTTTTGAAACCGAAAAACAAGCGGAGCTGCATATAAACAGGCTCAACTTAAAAAGCGGGGATAAATTTCTGATCTGCTCCGACGGCTTGTGCGACTTGGCGAGCGAGCGGATTTATCAGATCATGTCAAGGGATATGTCAGAGCAGGAAATAGTATCGGATCTGGCAAATGAAGCCGCCCGCGCCGGGGAATCCATGAAAGAAAATCTCACGCTCCTCGTCGTGGGGGCGTACAGCCCGGAAGAAAAGGCGCGCATAGCCGGCGTCTTAAAACCCACGACCGAGGGCCCCACGCATTTCTCCCCTTTGGTTTTCAGAAACAAATTCGAATTGAAACCCAAACATATACGGCAGATACTGTTCTCTGTCGGCGTGATTGTCGTGTTTATCGTGGGAGTGGTGATACTTTTCAGGGGCTTGTTCGGCGCCCCCGAAAAAGAAGAAAGCCCTCCCCCGCAAAACCCCACCATCTCGCAAAATCAGACCACGGACCTCCCCGAAATTTCCCGGGATACCGGAAATGTCGTCCCCACCACCGAAGCCACTTCATTTGACGTGCCCACAATAGACCCGAATGAGACCTCACCTCCGCCGGAAACGGAACCGCCCGCGCCGACGACCATACCACCGACAAATCCCCCCGCCGCAACCTCTCCGCCGGCCACCACCGCGCCGCCGCCGCCCGACACCACCGAAGCGCCGGAAACCGAACCGCCCGCAACCTCTCCGCCCCCGACCGAACCCCCCGCCTTCACCGCCCCGCCCATAGAGATAACCAGGCCCCCGGTAGAATCCCCCACTCCGCCCGTAACCACCCCGCCGACCGAACCTCCGACCGAACCGCCCACTGAACCGCCTACCGAAGTTCCGACTGAAGCTCCCACTGAGCCCTCTACAGAAGCTCCCACCCCGCCCCCGACAGAACCGCCAGCCACCGAACCGCCCACCGAAGCCCCAACCGAACCGCCCGCCGCCGTTTTGCCGCCTCCGCCGGAAGAAGAAACCATAGCTGCGGAGCCGTGAGCTTGAATATATAAATTTTTTACTGAGAAAGGCTGTATATATTACCCATGATTTTCAAAATAAAAGAGACAATCGCCGAAATGCTGTACGGCATAATCGCGGACAAATCCGGCGCTTTGCCGCCGCCGACAAAAAAAGAGCTCGCCGAAATGATCGAATACCCGCCGGATATAGGCATGGGGGATCTGGCTTTCCCGTGCTTTAAGCTTTCGAAACTGTTTAAAAAGGCCCCGAACGCCATAGCGGAGATGATAGCGGGAGCGGGCGCCGAAGCCGCGCGCTCTTCTTGGCGGGGCGCGGTCAAAAGCGTTTCGGCCGCGGGGGGGTATGCAAACTTCACCCTCGAGGATAAATTCTACGCCAAAACCATATTGGACGGCGTATTGGGCCAAAAGGACAGATACGGCGCCTCGGATATAGGCGCGGGCAAGACCGCCGTCATAGACTATTCCTCCCCGAACATGTCGAGGCCGCTGAGCGTGGGGCATCTGCGCACCACCAACATAGGCAACTCGATAAAAAAAATCCATCAGTTCTGCGGCTATAAGACCGTGGCGATAAACTATATCGGCGACTGGGGGACGCCATTCGGCAAAGTCATCACGGCGTACAGGCTGTGGTGCGGGGATATGAAGGAAGTCGAAGAAGGCGGCGTGTACAAGCTGCTCGATTTATACGTGAAATTCGGGGTTGAAGCCGAATTTGACGAAAGCCTGAACGATCTGGCCCGCGAGTGCTTCAAAAAACTCGAGCAGGGCGATGGGGAAACTGTCGGATTGTGGAAAAAATTCACCGAAATCAGCCTGACGGAGCTCAAAAGACTGTATGATATCATGGGAATCGAATTCGACTGCTATGACGGCGAAAGTTTTTTCGAGGACAAAATGGCGGATGTGGTCGATGAGCTCAAAAGAAAAAATCTTCTGAAATTGGACCAAGGGGCGCAGATAGTGGATCTGGGCGAGTTCGATATGCCTCCGTGCCTGATACTCAAAACCGACGGGGCGACGCTCTATCCGACGCGCGATATCGCTTCGGCGATCTACAGAAAAAAGACGTATGACTTCGACAAGAACATATATATCACCGACTTCCGGCAGACGCTGCACTTTGCCCAGTGGATAAAAGTGACGGAGCTGATGGGATACAGCTGGGCAAACGACTGTATATATATCCCCTACGGCGTCATGAATATCGACGGCAGGGTTATGAAGACCAGAAAGGGCAATGTGGCGCTGCTGGACGATTTACTGAAGCTGGCAATCGAAAAAGTCGAAGGGGTGATGGAGGAAAAAAATCCGGGGGATTCGGGTTTGCCGCCCGAAGAAAAAAAGGATATCGCCAAAAAAGTGGGGGTCGGCGCTGTCATGTTCGGCGACTTGGTGAACAGCAGGATAAAAGACGTGAATTTCACATGGGAGGAAGCGCTGAATTTCAACGGCAACTCGGGCCCGTATGTGCAGTATACATATGCGAGGGCATGCAGCGTTCTGGAAAAAAACGAAGCGGATATAGACTATTCGGATATGACGATGACAAATATGTCCGAGCGCGAGGTCATAAAACTGCTGGGGCAGTTCCCCGAAAAGGTGCTGATCGCCGAGAGGGAATACGAGCCTTCGGTCATATGCCGGTATTTGCTCGATCTGTGCTCCGCCTTTAACAGGTTTTACCACGACTGTTCCATCCTGAAAGCTGAAAGCGATGAGATAAGAAACGTCAGGCTCATGCTCTGCGAGGCCGTAAAATACGCGGTCGGCAACGGCTTATGGCTGATCGGACTGGAAAAAACAAACAAAGTGTAACTGCTTAGGAGGATTTATATAGATGGCAGGCCATTCCAAATGGAAGAACATCATGCACAAAAAAGGAAAAACCGACGCTCAACGAGCCAAGGTGTTCACGAAAGTGGGCAAGGAAATAACGATGGCAGTCAAGGAGGGCGGCCCGAACCCGGCTTCAAACGGCAAACTCAAAGATCTGATCGCCAAAGCCAAAAGCCTGAATGTGCCAAACGACAATATCGAGCGCATCATAAAAAAAGCGAGCTCCGACGACAGCGCCGGATATGAGAATATCGACTATGAGGGCTACGGGCCGGGTGGGGTTGCCGTGATTGTGGAGTGCGCCACCGACAACAGAAACAGGACAAGCGGCGACATGCGCCATTATTTCGACAAATACGGCGGGAATCTGGGCGCGACGGGCTGCGTGACGTACCTGTTTGAAAAAAAGGGCGTCATCGTGGTCGGCGCCGAAGGGGCAGACGAAGAAAAGCTCATGGACGACGCGCTCGAGGCGGGGGCCTCGGATTTCGAAGCGGAGGACGGCGCCTTTGAGATTTTCACCGACCCCGCGCTTGTTTCGGAAGCGGCCGGCGGGCTCTCGGACCGCGGGTATTCGCTGTTGTCCGCAGAAGCCGAGATGATCCCTTCGGTGTATGTGAGCCTTGACGATGAGGACGGCGTCGCCAAAATGAACAAACTGCTCGAATTTCTGGAAGACCACGACGACGTGCTCAACGTCTGGCACAACTGGGAAAACGCCGGCGAATGAATTTATTTAACTTTTTGTACTTTGAATATTAAAAATACCTTATATAATTCATAACATAAATGGTGTATAATAGGGTAAAACAAAGCAAGCGGGAAGGTTGTTTGAGTTATATGGTGTACAAAGTCAAAAGCATGCAGACAGAGCGGCGCAGCGCGCAAATTCCGCTGAGGCGCCCGGTGCGCGGCGCGGAAAATGCCGCTTTGGTTTCCCCGCCCGAAACCGAGGCGGCCGCCGCGGAGGAAAACATATTTTTTGTCTCCCTTGCCGGCATGAGTTCCAAGGACATAGAGTTAAACGAAACGGCCCGGAATTACAAAAAGCCCTCGGTCGATTTTCTGCGTTATTTCGTGCTGCTTCTGTCCTTGTCGATTTTCGTGTTTTCCGGCTACAAGATAGTGGAGCAGCTCCGCTCCTATGTGAAGGCGGCGCAGGCTTCCGAAGCCATACGGAACCTGTTCTATGACGACGACGAAGGGGACCTGGAAGCGGTGCAGTTTTTGAGGAAAACAAAATCCAACTTCCCCATACAGGACATACTCTCCCTTCAAAGACAGACCGGCGAGAAGACGGTGCGCTCCGAAGTGAGCGAAGGGGTGGAGGAAGCCGACAAAATAAGAAGAAGCGTCAAGAAGCTTTCGGATATAAACCCGGACACGTTCTGCTGGATCAAAGTGCAGCACACCTCGATAGACTACCCGGTGGTGCAGGCCGCCGACAACGACTATTACCTGAAGCGCGATTTCTATAAGCTGTACAGCCCCGCGGGGGCGATTTTCGCCGACTTCAGGAACAGCAAAAGCATTTTAAACAACCGCCACGTGATAATATACGGGCATAACATGCTCGACAACAATATGTTCCAGCCGTTGATAACCGCATACGAAAAACGCGAGGACAATTTCAAAACGGGGATAATAGAGCTGATAACCGATGAGGGGATGTACTATTACGAGATCTTTTCCGTGGGCCAGGAGAATCCCTACTCCGGTTATATACAGACCTATTTCGAGAGCGACGAGCAGTATGTCAAGTTTTTGCAGACGATACAAGCGCGCAGCAACTTCCAGAAAAATGTGGTTTTGGACGCGGATTCCAAAATAATAACCCTGTCCACCTGTATCAACGAATTTTGGATCGACAGGCGTTTTGTGGTGCGCGGAGTTTTGATAGAGGTAAAGTAACAACAAATTATGAAGATTTTGT
Source organism: Oscillospiraceae bacterium (assembly GCA_009785015.1). The sequence continues at coordinate 9,843 of WQXD01000035.1, forward strand.
ATTTCGATTGTTTTTCGGGGATAAGCGGGGACATGACGCTCGCAGCGCTGCTCGACCTGTATCCCCAAAATTTTGACTATCTCATATCCCGGCTTGAAACGCTCGGTTTGGAAGGCTGGGAAATCCGACAGAGCCGCCGCGTCAAAAACGGCATAGAGGCGAATTACATAAAAGTAGAACTATCCCATACGGATACATGCGACCACCCGCACCGCTGCTATGCGGACATCGCGCACATGATAGAGCGCTCCGATATCCCGGAGGCGGCAAAGGAGCTCTCCAAAAATATATTCCGGCGCATGGCGGCCGCCGAGGCGAAGATCCACGGGGTAACACCCGAGGAGGTCCATTTCCACGAGGTGGGCGCGGCCGATTCCATAATCGATATAGTGGGCGCGGCAATACTGGCCGACAGACTTTGCGGCCAATACAAAATCGAAAAAATATGCTGTTCCCCCGTCGGCGACGGTTACGGGTTCGCTGCTTGCGGGCATGGCAAAATCCCGGTGCCGGTGCCGGCCACTGTCGAGATTTTAAAAAACGCCGGCCTAAAGACGCGCCAGCTCGACGTGCCCCATGAGCTGGCAACCCCCACGGGAGCCGCGATCATCGCCCAGCTCGCGCAGGATTCCGGGCTCATGCCGGAAATGGCAATCGAAAAAACCGCTTACGGCGCGGGCACCAGGGATCTGGATATTCCCAATGTCTTAAGGGTCGTTTTGGGCGGCACGGATGAAGGCGCCCCAAGGGAAAGCATTGCCGTGATTGAAACGAATATCGACGACTGTTCGCCCGAAATACTGGCGTATACCATGGAGAGGCTTTTTTGCGAGGGGGCCAGCGACGTTTTTTTCACGCCGGTCTACATGAAAAAAAACCGCCCGGCGGTAAAACTCACCGCCTTGGCCAAAAGCGCCGCCGCCGAAAAACTCGCCGGGGTCATTTTTTCCGAGACCACCGCGATAGGGCTGCGCATGCGCGAGGAAAAACGCATATGCCTTGACCGCGGGCCCGCCTTCGTAAAAACCGCCTACGGCGACTTACAAGTCAAAAAAATCGAATTCGGGGGAGAAGAAAAGTTAGTCCCCGAATACGAGCACGCGAAAAAACTCGCCGGCGAAGCCGGGGTTCCGCTGTACAAAATTTATGAAAGCGTAAAGTGAATATCATGTCAGAATTAAAATCAAATACTCCCGAAAACCTCGGCATACCGTCGGAGGCGGTGTCAAAATTCGTCGGCCATCTCGAGCGGCGCAGATTGTGCCTGCACAGTTTCATGATTTTGCGGAATAAGCAGATAGCCGCCCAAGGGTATTATCCCCCCTTTACACCCGATACCCTCCACCGCATGTATTCCACAAGCAAAACCTTCGCAGCTCTCGCCGTCGGGCTTTTGATCGATGAGGGAAAGCTGAAACTAAGCGACAGGGCCGCGGACTTTTTCCCCGAATACAGGCCGGAAAACCTCCACCCGTATGTCGCGGAGGCGACTGTAGGCGATCTGCTTGTCATGGCGACGCCGTACAGTCAGACCACCTACGGCAGAGACGACAAAAACTGGGTGCGGACTTTTTTGAACCGCGCCCCCTCGCATAAAAGCGGGACCGTCTTTATCTACGACACTTCGGGAACGGTCATGCTGTGCGGGATCGCGGAAAAATTGTCGGGTTTGAGTTTGCTCGACTATATGCGCCCGAAACTTTTGGACCCTTTGGGATTTTCAAAGGATGCGTGGTGCATTGAGCGGCCCGAGGGCGGGGCCTGGGGAGGCTCGGGGGTTTTGTGCTCGACCCATGATTTGGCCAAGTTCGCGCTGCTTTTGCTTTACAAAGGCAAATGGGACGGAAAACAGCTCATATCGGAGGATTATATTGCCCGGGCGACTTCCGCTTTGATCGACAACCGGCTGTCTACAGGTAATCCGGAACTTCAATTCGGGTACGGCTATCAGATATGGCGCACGAGAAACAACGGATTTGCGACGGTGGGCATGGGGAGCCAGATGTCGGTATGCGCGCCCGACAAGGACCTGGTGTTTTTGGTGACCGGGGACACGCAGATCATACCAAATGGCAACGATATCATTTTGGACGCTTTCTGGACCGACGTCTACCCGTATGTCACAGATTCGCCGGACGAAAAGCTGCCGGAAAACGGCGCGGCATATCAAAAACTGCAAAACAAGCTGAACAATCTCGAATTTTTGCCGGCGGAGGGAAAGCGCACATCGCCCAAATCCCAAAAATTGTACAGCGGGAAAAAATATATCCTCGGCAAAAACCGCATGAACATGTCCGAAGCCCAATTTATCTTCGAGGGGGACGCCGGAGTGATGAAATACTCTAACAACACAGGCAGCCACGAAATACGCTTCGGCATCTGCAAATACGAAAATGAAATCGGAGAATTTCCCGAAAGCCATTACTTCGGAAAACAAATCGGGGTCCCGAAAGGGAGCGGTTACAAATACAAGGCATCGGGCGCGTGGTTCGACGACGACACGTTTGTGATTTATCTGTATGTCATAGACGATTATTTCGGGACACTCAAAATCAACGCGCGCTTTTCTGAAGAGGGCAAAAATATCACCTTGTTTTTGAGCAAGGCCGCCGAATGGTTCTTGGACGAATATGAAGGTATCGCGACAGGGGAGGCAAAATAGATGCAATCAAATCTTTTGATCGAAAAAATAGAAAACGGCGAATACAACGAAAAACTGAAACGGCTTTACGGGGACGCCAAAGCCCAGTCCGCGAGGCGGCGCTGCATCGGCGCCCTTGAGAATTTTAACGCTCTGTACGGCGGAGGGGATGTGGAAATCATATCGGTCCCCGGGAGAAGCGAAGTGCTGGGAAACCACACGGACCACAACCGCGGCCGGGTCCTCGCCGCGGCGATAAACCTGGATGTGATCGCAGTGGTCGCAAAGAGCCTCGCGCCGCGCATCCGGATAAAGAGCGAAGGCTTTGAGGCCGATGATATAGGTATAACAGATCTCGCGGCCCGCGAAAGCGAAAAATTCACTTCCGCGGCGATAATACGCGGGATTTGCGGCAGATTTGCCGAAGCGGGCCATCAAATCGGAGGCTTTGACGCCTATACAACTTCAGACGTGCAAAAAGGCTCGGGGCTGTCCTCCTCGGCGGCGTTTGAGGTGATGGTCGGTTTTATCTTGAACCGCCAATACAACAACGGCAGAATCTCCGCGCTTGAGATCGCCCGGATAGGACAGTACGCCGAAAACAATTATTTCGGCAAGCCGTGCGGGCTCATGGACCAGACGGCGTGTTCAACGGGGGGATTTATTTCGATAGATTTCCGCGACTTGGCAAACCCTGTCGTCGAAAAGCTCGATTTTGACCTTTCGAAATCGGGATACAGCCTGTGCATCGTCTCCACCGGCGGCTCCCACCACAGCCAAAACGACGAATACGCCGCCATGCCGAATGAAATGAAGCAAATCGCGGCGCACTTCGGCAAAGACGTGCTGCGCGAGGTCGACAGGGCCGCCTTTGCCGAAAATATCGGCGAACTGAGAAAGCGCTGCGGGGACAGGGCGGTGCTGAGGGCGATGCACTATTTCGCGGAGAACGCGAGGGTGCACGCGGGGGCGGAAGCGCTCAAAGAGGGCAATTTCGAGGGCTTTTTGCGGCTCGTCGCCTCCTCGGGAAACTCATCGTACAAATATCTGCAAAATGTTTATGACCCGTCGACGCCAAAAGACCAGGGGCTCGCGCTCGCGCTTGCAGTCAGCGAGGAAGCCCTCGCCAAGATCCCCGCGGCCGTCCGCGTCCACGGCGGAGGTTTCTCGGGCACGATCCAGGCGTTTGTCCCAAAAAAACACGTAGACGGGTATTTCAAAAAAATCGGCGGGGTATTCGGCGAGGGCGCCTGCTTAGAACTATCGGTGCGAAACGAAGGGGCAGCCGCGGTGATGTGAGCTTCTAAGCAAAATTGCTCTTTGCCAATTTTGTGAACCTGTTTATCACGTCGTCTATTTCAAAAAACGGATGGCCGATGAGATACGAATGGAGTTTGTTGTTGAATTTCTCGTGCCATTTCGCCCCGATTGCGCCAAAGCCGTGGCACGCGCCGAAAAGGCTGCCCGCGGTGGCTCCCGTGCAGTCGTTGTCAAGGCCCATGGCGACGGTGTTTCCGATGGTTTTGGAAAAATCGCCGCCGCCGAGCTGCAAACCGAATATGACAAGGGCGGCGTTGTTGTCGGTGTGCACGCCGCTCATGCCTTCGAAATGGGCGTCCACAAGGCTTCTCGCGTGGCGGTAATCGCGCACGCTGTCTTTTGTTTCGAGCGCCCACGACACGTCATTGTACAGAAGCGATTCTTTCGGTATCTCGCAGAGCGCCGCGCTCATGGCCCTAAAGGGGTCCCCTGCGGCAAAGGCCGCCGCGATCGCCGCCGAGAAGAACATCTCTCCGTATATGCCGTTTCGCCTGTGGCTTATATACGCGTCGTAATACGCCATTTCGGCCGCTTTTTCCGGAAGCCCCGGCGCGAGGTAGCCAAATGGGTCGCTTCTTATGTCCGCGCCTATCCACTGGACATACGGGTTGTCAATTTCGCCGCATTTGTCCGCGGGTATGCCTTTTTTCAGATTTTTCAGGGCGATGTCCTCCGCGGTGCAGGCATAGGGCAGATATTTGAGCCAGCAGGCGCCCACATCCCCGGTATTAAATCCGAGCCCGCAGTCCTCAGCGATCAAAAGGCCGAGCAGGGTGTATGTTATATCGTCGTCCACGGGCACTCCGTCGAGGCCCTCCAGTGTGAAATCATATGTCGGGTTTACGCCGTAGTGCATGCCGTTCGGGTTTTTTGCCTTGGACCAGTAATGAGTATTCGGAAATTCGTCCCCTATCCACTTCGCCCACGCTTCCATATCGTCGATTGACCAGAACTCGACCGCCGCCCCCAGGATGCAGCCGCTGACGCGCCCAAAAAACGCGCCCTTGAGCCGGTCTGTATAGGTCGCCTCGTCGAAGGCGGTCCACAGCCTGCGCTCTGCGGGATTCCTCAGTTTTTTTATTTCCTTCAGGCAGTCGGGTTCTTTTGCTGCGAGTTCTTCGCATACGGCTAATTCCCGCATCGATTCGAGCTGTTTTGAAAGGAATCTGTCAGTCTCGCCGATGAGCTCCGCGATTCCTTTTGCCCCGTATTCGTGCTTGAGTCTCGCGTACTCGTTTAAAAGGTTGATTATGTGCCCTCCGCCGGACATTTTCGGATATGCCATTTGTATTTTCCCCCTTTTTTTGTTTTTTATATCATTATATCACAAACAGCGCGCGAAAGTCCGCAAAATTTTGTACGCGCCGTAAATTTTTTTGTAAAAGGAGCAAACAATGAGCAAAAATGCCAAAAAATTTACCATGGCAATCATCGCTTTGGCTTTTATTGTGAACGTTTTTTCGTGTTCCGAAAATGCTGAAATTCCAAAAAGCGACATATTCGAGCGGGAGATTTTTCAGTTTAATAACGTGTTTACAAATGGGTTCGTTTTTGAAAGCGAAGGCTATGTCTATTTCATAGACGCAAAAAAAGATAAAGTGGATGACGGGCAAAATCTAAATGGTGAGATAAAAAGAATAAACAAAGAATCGGGCGATATCGAGGACTTGAATTTGAGCGGATACAGGCTGAACGTGTACAAAAATTATCTGTATTACGCATACATGGGGGACTTGCAAAAAGACGAAGTATATTATCTGTACCGCATCGACTTGGACAAAATAGGCGGAGAGCCGGAGCTTGTGCTCGCGCACCTGTGGATATATAATTACCAAATCGCAAACGATTTGATATATTTCTACCCGATTTACCCACCGGGCATATTTTCGATGGACATAAACGATTTTTCGCGGACGACGGAATATAATGCGGAAAGCGGGAAATATTTCATCGCCGGGGTGGACGAAAAATACAGGTATATCATAGAGTACAACGCGACAAAAACCACCCGCACATATACATTGGCGAAATGTGCGCACGAAGACACGGAATTTGAGGACAGGGAATATTTGTTTGACATAGAATACCCGGAATGGGCGGACTTGCGCTTCAACGATTTCCTTGCCATAAACGGAGACTTCGCGTATTACTGCTTTAATTTTGCCATATACAGGTGCGAACTGAAGGCGGGCGCGAAAAGCGAGGTGATTTACGAAATTGATTATCGCGGTGATGACAGGTTCAATGTGATAGCGGTCACGGATGATGGAGTATACATCAAAAAGATACATACCGTATACTATCCGGTATATGAACAGCTGTATGGCAATCATATTTACAGATTGGACCATGACGGCGAAAACGAAACCGCGCTGGATTATCCGTCCGAAGTTTCGTATTTTGTCAGCAGCGGGGACGGCAAACTGAGATATATAGAAAATGATAAAATACATGCAATAGATTAAATTTTTTTATTTTATTGTTTACAAAATCGAAATTATGTGATATAATACCATATTGGCGGTATATATTTATCGCCCCGCTCCCGGAACTCGGCCGCCGGAAAAAGGATTCACCCGCCGCGAGCTGTGTCCCGAGGAAATTTATTTAATTTTTATTTCAAGAAAGGTGAAAAACAAACTATGCTGCGCAAAGAAGAAAAACAACAGGTTATCGCAGATAACAAAACGCATGAAACGGACACGGGTTCCCCCGAGGTGCAGATCGCAATCCTCACCGTCCGTATCAACCAGCTCACGGAACACTTAAAGAGCAACAAAAACGACCACCACTCGAGGCGGGGCCTGCTCAAAATGGTCGGCCGCAGGAGAAACCTCCTGAATTACCTGACCGCCAAGGATATCAACCGCTACAGGGACATAATCAAAAAATTGGGAATAAGAAAGTAAGTCAAAATTAAAGAAATTTAGGAGTAGTAGTAAGAATGGCAAACCTATTAGAATTCAAAAACCACAGAATTTTCGAGTATGATTTGGCAGGCAGAAAACTGACGGTGGAAACCGGAAAAATGGCGCAATTGGCAAACGGGAGCGTTTTGGTGAGATATGGCGGCACAAATATCTTAGCCACGGCGACCGCTTCGGAAAAACCCCGGGACGGGATAGATTTTTTGCCGCTCTCGGTGGATTATGAAGAAAGGCTCTACGCTGTGGGAAAAATCCCCGGCTCATTTATGAAACGCGAGGGCAGGCCCTCCGAAAAGGCGGTTCTGGCCTCGAGGGTCATCGACAGGCCCATACGCCCCCTGTTTCCCAAAGACCTGCGAAACGACATAGTTTTATCCCTGCTTGTTTTGTCCGTAGATCAGGACCATTCCCCCGAAATCGCCGCTATGATAGGCGCCTCCATCGCCCTTTCCATATCGGACATCCCCTGGAAGGGGCCCATAGGCGGGGTATTTGTCGGGCTCTGCGGCGGGGAAATAATCGTCAACCCCACGGCGGCCCAGCGGGAGGTCAGCGACCTGGAACTCACAGTCGCGGCTTCGAAAGAAAAAATCGTGATGATCGAGGCGGGCGCCAACGAAGTCGCCGACGACATCATGTACGACGCGATTATGAAAGCCCATGAGGAAATCAAGCCTTTGATAGATTTCATAAATTTCATCAAGGCGGAAATCGGGAAAGAAAAATTCGGATACGAATCTGCGGAAGCGGACGCCGGGCTGTATGAAAAAATAAAGGAATTCGCGGGCTCGGATATAAAATACGCCTTGGACACCGACGACAAGACGGTCAGGGAAGACAGGCTTTCGGAGCTCTGCGACAAGGTGTTCGAATATTTGCGCGCCGAATACGCCGAAACTTCCGAAGACTATGTAAAAGAAAACGAGCCCATGATAAAGGAGTGCCTGTACAACCTCCAGAAGGAGACCGTGCGGCGCTGGCTGCTGGAAGACCAAAAGAGGGTGGACGGCAGAAAAATGGACGAAATCCGGCCGCTCGCGGCGGAAGTCGCGCTGCTCTCCCGGGTCCACGGCTCGGGGATGTTCACCCGCGGCCAGACGCAGGTGCTCACCGCGGCCACTCTCGCGCCCATAAGCGAACAGCAGAAATTGGACGGATTGGACGAAGAGGAAGCCAAAAGATATATGCACCACTACAACTTCCCCGCGTATTCGGTGGGGGAAGCGAAGGCTTCAAGGGGCGCGGGACGGCGCGAAATCGGGCACGGCGCGCTCGCAGAGCGCTCGCTGATCCCCGTTTTGCCCACTATTGAGGAATTTCCCTACGCGATCAGGACGGTTTCGGAAGTCATATCCTCCAACGGTTCCACCTCGCAGGCTTCGGTCTGCGGCTCTACGCTGGCTTTGATGGATGCGGGCGTTCCGATAAAACGGCCCGTCGCCGGGATATCGTGCGGGCTCATCACGGAGGGCGAAAACTGGATGACCATGACGGACATACAGGGGCTCGAAGATTTCTTCGGCGATATGGACTTCAAAGTGGCGGGCACGCACGCGGGCATCACCTCCATTCAAATGGATCTGAAAATCGACGGGCTGACGCCGGAAATCATCGAAAAGGCGTTTGAAGTTACAAAAGCGGGCAGGATCATGATCTTAGACGAAGTCATGCTCAAATGCATAGCGGAGCCCAGACCCGACGTTTCGGAGTACGCGCCCAAGATGATAACGATGAAGGTGGCGGTGGACAAGATAAGCGAAGTGATAGGGCCCAAGGGCAAAGTGATACAGAAGATCATAGCCGACTGCGGCGGGGCGAATGTCATCTCCATAGATATAGAGGACGACGGCAGCATATTTATCGCCGCGATAGACAAAGAAATGGGCTACAGGGCCCAGGAGATGATAAAGCAGATCGCCTTTGACCCGGAGCCGGGGATGGTTTTCAAAGGCAAGGTCACGGGCATACTCTCGGGGGTCGGCTGTTTTGTGGAATTTCTGCCCGGAAAAGAGGGCATGGTGCACATATCCCGGCTCGCCAACAAGCGCGTGGAAAAAGTCGAGGATGTGGTCAAAATGGGCGACGAGTTCGAAGTGGTGTACCTCGGCCTGAACCCGAAAGGCAAAGTGGACCTGTCGAGAAAAGACGTCAACAGAAAAAAATAGCCATGACAAAAAAAACGGCGTAAGTGAATTTGTCACTTGCGCCGCTTTATATTTGACATTTTATTTATTCAAAGGCGTCCGCGGTTTTTTCTATCGCCGCCTGAACCTTGCCGGATATTTTCTCGATTTCCGAGGCGAGGGTCCGTTTTTTGCTCCCGGTCAAATTGTCCATCACGGAGTTCAGCCCGCCCCACCCGAAAATCCGGCATAAGTCGTATGTGCGGCTTGTGTTGACTATGTCGAGAATGAATTCGGATTCGTCGTCTCTGACGTACTTGCGTTTGAGCAGCACTTCGTTGTACGCCGGGGTGAGCGTGTACATGCTTTCAGCCGTCATCGCCTCGAGCATCGCCCCGGTTTTTTCCGGATTGCAGCTCACGGGTATGCTCAGCATGGCCGCGTCGGGATCGACCGCGTGATAATAGCGGGGCTGATTTGAGTCCAATTTCGGCATCGGCAGCAGACCGAAATCCGACTCCATATTTCTGAATTCGCTCAGTATCAGCGGGCCCGCGATGTGAAACAGGAATTTATTGTCGGCGAAAAGCGAACGGGCGTATGTATAGACATTGGTAAAATCTCCGGTGTGCTTCATCTTTCCCACATTTCTGCACACGCTCTCGTCAAAATACAAATCCCAGAGCTTCTCCGCCGCCCCGTACAGGCGGTCGGTGTTGAAGGTTATCTGCGGGATCCCCCCGGCGTCATTTGTCGTGAGGCGCTCCCCGAAACCCACGGATAAATAGTACGGGCTGTGGTTTTCCATGATCACGCCGTAAATATCCGCGTCGTCGTATGCGCCGTCCCCGTTGACGTCCACATATACAGATTTTACCATTTGCGCGTACACGTCATAGGTCCACGTATTTTGTTTGACATGCTCATACGGGTCGCCGAGGGCGAAATCCTGCATCAGCTTTTTGTTGAAAATGACCAAGCGGGTGCACGCCTTTATCATGGTGCTTATATCCCCGGCGGTGAAATACAGCTTGTTTTTGATGACCAGATCGTTCGCCGCGTTTTGATCCCACCAGGGCTTTGAAAGGTCGATATACGGTATTGCCTTTATATTCGCCGTGATCCCGCTCTGGGCCAATGTGGCGCATTCGTATGCCTGGGCAAATATCGCGCCGTATATGTCGTCCCCGGCTTTGACCGCCTTTGACGCGTCGCCGGCCACGCTGTTCGACCTTTCGTCGGCTATGTTGACGTTCAGTTTCTGTTCGATGTTCCTGTTTCTGATATATACGGCGTCGTTTAAAGTTTCGCCGTTCTGCTCATCGGTGTATATGTCGATAGTCGAATAATAGCCGTACCCGTAATTTGGCCCGGTCACCAAAAACAGAAAAGTTTCCCCTTTGAAATCGAGATCTCCGGGCAGCTCGGGCTGCAATTTTTCGGTGGTATTTTCATTGGTTTCCCCGCCCGCAAAATCCGGACCGCCGGCGTCGCCGCCATTTGGCGGGCCGTTTTCCTTTTCGTCTCCGGCGCATCCCGCCGACCATAAAACCAAAACCGAAAAAACAAATGCCAATATGCAAAATCTTCTGACCATTTCGCGCCATGCCTCCCTTTTTATATATCTACATCTCTATTATACACCGGAAAAACAAAGCGCGTAAGGGGCCAAATGTAAATTTTTTAACTTGAAGTCGGGGGTATTCGCACAAAAATATAATAAAAACAGTCAAGGGGTCGTAATTCACGACCCCCTCCGCAGAAAATGTTTATCCGTTTGTACACCAAGAGTGCCCACTACCGGAACCATGTCCCGGATTCCATACTACGGCC
>WQXD01000036.1 GCA_009785015.1 Oscillospiraceae bacterium
TACTTTTTCGGGTGCGGAAATAGTTGTGTGGTAGGCTAAATAACACTGTAATGCGTCTGAATCAAACGATTTTATTCCGTCGAGTATGGCATTGTAAACCGTCATCGCGTTGTCGGACGGAGTATGTCCTTTTTCTTCTTTTAGTTCCCTGCATTTCGAGCAGTAGCAGTCGCAGTCCGTATCGTCCAGCCATAGATGATGCCTTTTGGTAGTAGGATTAAAAATTTCCGCGGCTTTTCTCGCCCTTTCCGAAATATATTCGAGAGGTTCGGAGTTGGAATGACAGAAATGATAGTCGTTTACTCTTTCGCCCTTGGCGTTCATTCTGAACCATTCGGGTTCTCTGCCGAACATATCTCTCGGCAGAAGCCATGAAAGCGCGTGTATTTCGTATTCGATATCTACGCCTTTGTCTGTCAGAATCCCCAAAAGTCGCCGAGTTTCCGGTTCTTTTATCCATTCGGCGGCGGCGTAAACCGACCTTCCGCCGTTCACCCCTCCCTCGGGGTGGATTCCGAGAAGGTTCAAATCGGTCGATAAGAGCCGCTCGATCCAATAATTTGTCAATTCATCCGGATGAATGATAAGTCCTTTGTGTTTTATCATAATTATGTTCACCAATGCTCCTGAAAACTTTACAAATTTATCATTGAAGTTTTATTTCACTTATGCTATTATATGGTCAGTCAGTTTTATTTTCAACGCTGTTGCGCAAATGGCGCGGGAAGTATCGAAATTTATATAATATTCGGAGATTGAAAAAATGGATATATATATGCAAATGTCAACAACAAGGAGACATAATAAAATTCTTAATGAGTTTGTTTCAAGAAGAGAAAATTTAAATAAAGCAGAGAATATAGATATATTTACATCAGATTGCGCTTTAGCGCATTGGGGTTCAAAAAGAAAATCAAACGATATTTGTAAATTAGTAGATATTAACCTAATAGAAGATAGAGAATATTTCAAAAAAAGGACAATAAATCAACTTGAATATGTTCAGCCGGATTATATGCTTTTTAAAAATAATATATCATTGGTAAACGACTTTGAAACGATAACAGCCGGATTTCCGGATTTAGTTATAGAAATATGGTCTGACAGTAATTCAGAAGCGGAAAAAGAATTTAAATTCAATTTATATTCAAGCGGTTCGACTTGTGAACATTGGTATATAACGCAGGACTCCAATAAAGTAGAGTGTTTTTTAGGACAAGATCAATTACAAGAACAAAATTTAACAAATATATTGGCAACTAACGATGGTATAAAATTTGATTTGCGCCGAATTGCCATAAAGTCGTAGCGAAACAAAGGCAAAATATTATGATATGCAAAGTCTGAAAAAGTAAATAACCAATACAACAATCGAAGCAGCCGCGCTCGCCGCCATATCCCATATGTCGAACGGCGAATCCAGAAAAAAATGATGTATACCCTCCGACAATATGAGCAGCGCGAAAATGCCTCCGACCAAAACAAGAGTATGCTTAGGTTCGAATTCCCTTTTGAAAATACGCGGGAAAAGCATAAAAGTAAAACCAATCCCCGCCCAAACAACGCCGAAGTTCGGCGCGACCCAGAGGATACGCCTAAAAACGGCGTTATCCATCAACGGCGTTTCGCGCAGGAATATAGCCGCCGACCATATAATAACGCCCGCTAAAGCTAAAATACCATAAATATTTTTCAGGTATATCGTGTTATTTTTCTTAATATCGCCTTCACTGTTATTTTCAAAACGCTCCTCGAAAAACAACTCCGTGCCGCATTTACTGCAAAACCGCGTAGTTTCAGTTTCGCCGTATTTCAGGCATTTAGGGCATTTTCTCATATAATCACACCATTTCGTTTTTCCTTATTTTCATCGCTTTTTAACTTTCCACGCAATGAAGAAAACGGCAGCGCATACCAAAACTGCACCAACTATGATTATTATCCAATTAAGGGAACAAGAAGTATATATTACTGTAGGACCATCAGAACTTCCAATTATTCCAATATTCATTTTACAACCGCCTCGCATGAGATTTTTAATCGGTACGCCTTTAACTGTAAAACTCAGGTTTTCTGGAGAAAACACAAACGAAATCAAAATTCAAGAAGTCCGAGTATTTCAAGGATTTCCGCGACTTTATCTTCCGTGATTTGTTCCTTTCCGGCAATCTCTGCCGGAGATAAATGCTCTGTGATAAAAAGCGATTTTATGCGTTTTATTTGGTTTGTGGCTTTTTCCATACCTTCTTCCATACCTTTTTCCATACCTTTTTCCATACCTCTTGCAATACCTTCTTCCATGCCTTTTTCCATTCCTTCTTCCATACTCTGCCTCAACCCGTACTCTAAGACTTTTAACCGCATCATTTTTAACTCCCTCCATATACTTTCGATTTTTTCCGCACTTACTAACTTATTCGACAAAACCAAAGCCAAAGCCGATATTTTCAGCTTTTGTTCGTCACCTATCTTCGCCGCGCTTATCAAACGGATTGATTCCGTCAGCAACTCCGCAGGGCTGTACTTCGCGCTCTTGAACAACGGCAAATATATCGCCTCCAGCTCGTTCAACGGTTCTCCTGCCGAAGCTCGCGCTTGCAGTTTCGCCAATATCTCGTCCGCGTCGTAACCGCCACAGTTTATCACTACCGGCTTGAATTGCAGCATTTCGTAATCTAAGCTCTCCACGCTGTACTCGTCTTTCACGAATATCACCGTCGTGAAATCGATTCCGTATGCGCGTATCAGATCGACATGATAGTGGCAAAACCTGAATAAGTCATTTTTGCTCAGGTCCGCTTCCGATTCGAGATGCATTCCTTTTCCGTTAGATAACTTGAACGTCAGATCCGCGAATTCCGACTTGACAACTATTTCCGTGGTTTCTGTTTTCAGCGGCTCCGTTATCGTTATATCTTCCGGCAGCCCGAAAAAGTCGAGCGACTTATCTTTGAACATCGTCACCGCATCCTTGAACACCGCGTCGTAGTTCTGCCATATATCTTCCATTACGGACGATTTTGCGCCGGATTGCCCGGCAATCGGTTTGGTAATTCTTGCCTTTTTCCTTTTATCAGCCATTTTTTTCCTCCCCACTTTTGCCTTTATTATATCATCTTTTTTTGTTTTAGTCAAGATTTTAAAATAAGTAAATTTATATTTTTGCAATATGACAACTATTTGTCATATTAAATACAAACGCTTCGTTAAAATAAAAATACAGGAAAACCAAAATCAAAAATAAATATGAAAAATTATGAAAAAAGGTATTGACAAGAGAAAATATATGTGATATAATGAAAACGCAGGAAAACAGAGCGCGCGATTTGTCTTTCTTGTAAACCATATCTTAACACAGAAAGAGAGGAATTTTAATGGAAAAATTATTTACAGTTGAGGACATTGCTAAAATGGCTTCAATGACTACACGCACAATACGCAATTACCTAAAAGACGGAATTTTGGAAGGGCGAAAAATCGGCGGTCAATGGCGTTTTACGGAGGAGGACATAAAAAAGTTTATGGACAGCGGCAATGTTACAAAGGATTTTACCGATAGAATCAAACAAGATGTGTTGGACTTCATTGAAGGTGTGAACACGGATTACACCGGCGAGATACAAGTCTGCGCGATAATTGATTTGTATCAAGAAAAAGGCGTTATCGAACAAAAACGGGACAAAATCGTTTCGTTCATCAACTCGGAAAAAGACAACGAGTTAGTCCCCGCCTATATGCGTTACCTGTACGAGTACATTGAGAACGAACAAAAGGGAAGAATTACATTGTTTGCACCGCCTAAATATATTTCCGAAGCGCTAAAATTATTAGGCTAAAAGATTGTTCAGGTTATTTTTTCACGGCGATGATTTCAAAAACATGCCATCGTTTAACCCCGTTTATCAACGGATTGGATGATGGCCTGTCTTCGCATAACTCGTCGAAATATTCTATGTCAAAACCTTCAAACAACTTGTCTGCTTCGGATTTCGTTTTTAACGTCATGTCATTTATGAAATTTATCCAACCGTCTTGTTCACCGAATAAATGCCCGGCAAATCTGCCGCCTGTTCTGATTGCCTTGACGATATTATTCCAAAATGCGTTAAAAGATTCCCGTTTGCAAAAAGGAATACTATAACTGGAATAAACCAAATCAGCCTTGGGTATAGTCAAATTTTCGAAATTCGCCCGGATAAATTCCACATCGGACAATTTATCTTTGTTTATTGCGGCCTTTATATGTTCAAATCCATCTGTCGTCGCGTCTATTGTACATACTTTCCAGCCCGAATTGATCAAATGAACCGTATCGACTCCGCTCCCGCAACCGAGTTCGACGGCGTAACCTTGAAATCCATCAAATAATTCCAATACTTTCAGGAGTATCGGACGGGGAGGCATCGTCGTCATTTTCTTTTGAAATTCGGACCAATCCCATAAAATCATTTTCTTCCTCCGCAAAACATAAATTTCCGCAATCATATTATACCATGGCTTTTTGTTTTTTGCAATATGTTTTATATAAATCCCGGCGCGCCTGAAAACTTTACAAATTTATCATTGAAGTTTTGCGGGAGATATGATATTATATATTGCAGTCGGGAAATTTATGTTTTTTAGCAAAGTGAGGCTTCGCATATGCAAATCAGAAAAACAACCCTTGACGACATGGATTTGCTCATAAAACTGAGAATGGATTTTCTTTTCGAAGACGATAAGGCACAAAGTTGGCATGATTTGGAAAACATAAAAATCAAACTCCGGGAATATTTCGGCAAATGGATTCCAAACGACGGTTTTGTGGCTTTTATTGCCGAAGAAGCAAACGAAGTATATTCAACCGCGTTTCTTTCAATCGTCGAAAGACCGCCGAGAAAAGCAGATTCATCATACCTTGTCGGAACGGTTTACAATGTTTTTACTTATCCGGAATACAGAAAAAAGGGCATAGCAACCAAAGTTATGTCTGCACTTTTGGAAGAAGCAAAATTATTGAATGTCGCCTATATAGATTTATTGGCGACGGACGCTGGAAAACCGTTATATGAAAAAATAGGCTTCGAACAAATATTAAATTATACCTCAATGCGTTTTAAAATTTAATACGGTCAAATGCTATGAAGAAAAAAATTTTGTTTTCCGCAGTATCTCTGGCTGTCATCGCGTTAATCTCGGCAGGCGTCATATTTTATGAATCCCGGTACGGATACGGAAATGAAAACGAAAACAAAAAGATTGAAGCGGCCGACGGGGCTGACTTTGAGCATTCCGATTACGCCGGTGTGGATTTGAAATTTATCGACGGGGTGAGATTTGCCGCCGAACCGGGTATATACCGCGAAGGCTTTGTGCTGTTTATCGAAGAAAACGACGGAGCCATGCGCAAATATTGCGAAAACGGGGAGAGAGGGGAAACGCTGATCCGTTATACAACCGACGGGACGGTCCCGGCGGCGGATTCTGCGGAATACGACAAAAACAAGGGAATTTCAATAGACAAAAAAACCGGGACGGCAAGCGGGGGCGCGTCTGTAAATGTGATACGCGCGGCGGCTTTCGACGCAAAAACCGGGGAAATGATAGGACGCGCGGCGAGCGGTTCGTATATCTACGCCGAAAGCGACGACCGCTTCCATTGCGCGGTGATATCGCTGATCACCGATCCGGACAACTTTTACGGGTACGAAAACGGTATTTACGTCGAGGGCAGGTTATACGACGAGTGGCTGGAAAAACCCGTAAATGAAAGATATATCCTGCCCGACGCGAATTATGTCATGCGGGGCAAAGACTGGGAACGCCCCGTGCATATCGAATTTTTTGAACCGGACGGGACCACGGGATTTTCGCAAAATGCGGGGATCCGCATTGCGGGCGGCCTGATGCGGATTGCGGCCCAGAAATCGATGAAGATATTTGCAAGAGCGGAATATGATCCCATAAAAAACAATTTTGAATATGATATATTCGACGGGCTTCGTTCAAATACCGGAAAACCCATAGATTATTTCGACTCCCTGATGCTGCGCTCCGCTTCAAACGACCAGGCCGCGGCATTGATACGCACGCCGCTCGTCCAGACGCTCGCCGGACACGCGGGGTTTGACAATGCGGCATACCGGGCCGTTTCGGTATTTTTGAACGGCGAATATTTCGGTATGATGGCGCTTTTCGAGGACAATCAAGACCCGGGATATTATCAGCATTATTACGATATTCAAAAAAAAGAAATATCCATGATGAATATACGGGTCTCGCGTTCATGGAATTACAACTGGGAACTCGACAACGGGCCCCCGGAAGAATATGATAATTTTATGTATATGCGCGATTATATCATCAAAAATGACATGAGCGACCCGGAAAATTACAGAGAAGCGTCAGCGATGCTCGACATGGAGAATTTCGCGAAATACGCGGCGATCCAGTGTTATGCGAACAATGTCGACTGGCCTGAAAACAACGTGCGCCTGTGGCGCAGGTATACAAACGGATATGATCCAAAAGCAGTCGAATACGGGTACGACGGCAGGTGGCGTTTTTTGCTCAAGGATTTGGACTTGACTTTCGGGTATAATTCGGATCACGCATCCAACCCTTATCCGAAGGCTACCGGCGACGACGGACTGGGAATGCGGATCGGGCCGATGTTCGCGGGCGTTCTGAAAAACGAAGACTTCCGTACAATGTACTCAAATTACATATGCGACCTCGCAAACGCGTATTTCTCTCCGGCGGAAGCGCTCGCCGTACTGGCCGGCGTGGAACTGCAATGCGCGAACGAAATGCAGTATCATATTCCCCGCTGGGTAAATGAATACGACTATTTGGGATCGCCCGGCGCGCCCGACAGTCTGAGAACCTGGAACACCCATTTGAGAACAATAAGAAAATATATAGAAGCGCGCCCGCAAAATATCATTGCCCGCACAAGAAGATTTTTAAAATTGGAAGACGACTGGACGCTGAGCGTAAAAGAACCGGCTCACGCCCGGGTAAAAATCAATACAGTCGACTTGACCCGCGAAAGATATGACAATGGCCTGTGGAGGGGTCAATATTTCGCATTTCAGGGGATTCCGGTCTCGGTGGCATGCGAGCCGGGCTGGAAAATCGCAGGCGTCGAAGTTACGGGCGGAACACTTGAAGATACCGATAGTCCCGGCGAAAAAATATTGACATTGACGGGCAGCGCGGTACTGGAAATATCCGTAGTGAAAGACAGCGGATATACAGCCGAAGCAAAAGGCGTCGTCATCAACGAAATATACAACGCGCCGCAGGGCGGAGATGATTGGATAGAGCTGTATAACGCAGGCGACAAAGCCGTATCCCTGAAAAACTGGTGCCTTAGCGACGATGAAAACAAATTGTTCAAATGGCCGATCCCCGGCATATCGCTTGAACCGGGCGAAGCGAGGATAATATACTGCACAAAACAAAATCAATTCGATATATCCGGAGCCCTGCACACAAATTTCAAATTGAAACGCGGCGAAATTGTGTATCTTTTCAATTCGGACAATGGGGAAATTGTGGACAGCCGGGAAGTGGGGGATATCAAAAAAAGATATTCGGAGGGATGTTTTCCCGACGGAGAAAGGGACAATTGGATTATAACGGCGCGTCCCACTCCGGGTACAAAAAACAGAAAATAAAATTAAAATTAATATATAAAAAAAGAAAGGGCCCCTATTTATGAAAAAGATCATGAACGATCCGGAAAATTACACAAACGATATGCTGCGGGGGATTTACGCCGCGCACAAAGACGCAGTCAGGTATGTAAACGACGATCTGCGCTGTTATTGCACGGCAAAGAAAAAACCCGGAAAGGTCGCAATCGTCACGGGCGGAGGTACGGGACATCTTCCGTTGTTCTTGGGATATGTGGGCGACGGAATGCTCGACGGCTGCGCTGTCGGCAGTGTATTTCAGTCTCCGGGCGCCGAACAAATATTGGAAATCAGCAAAGAAGCGGATAACGGAGCCGGGATTTTGTACCTCTACGGAAACTACAGCGGCGATATTATGAATTTCGAAATGGCCGCGGAGCTGTGCGAACTGGAAGAGATAAAAACGATGTCGCTGGTCGGCGCGGACGACGTCTGTTCCGCGCCCAAAGGCAGAGAAGAAATCAGGCGGGGCGTCGCCGGGATATTTTATCTGTACAAATGCGCGGGCGCGATGGCGGATCAAATGGGCTCGCTTGCGGAAGTCTATGAGATTGCGAAAGAGGCGGGCTCGCGGGTGCGAACCGCCGGATTCGCGCTTTCGCCGTGCATAATTCCCGAGGTCGGCAAAGCGAATTTCGCCCTTGAAGAAAACGAAATCGCGATGGGCATGGGTATTCACGGAGAACCGGGGATTTGGAACGGCGCGTTGAAAACCGCCAAAGAACTCGCCGATGAAATGCTGGGATATATACTCGGTGATATGCCGGTCAATTGCGGAGAAGAAGTTTCGGTGCTTATCAACGGGCTCGGCTCCACGCCGTTAGACGAGCTATACATTTTGTTCGCGGAAGTGGAAACGGCGCTCAAAGAAAAAGGAATCATAATCGACAGCGTTTTCATCGGAGAATATGCGACCTCAATGGAAATGGCGGGCGCTTCTGTTTCGGTTTTTTACTTAAATGACAAGCTGAAACAGCTTCTTCACGCTCCCGCGCACACCCCGTTTTTTAGTTTTTGAAAAAATACGGAGGGAAAATGATATTATGGATATTCTTGTTTATGAGGATATTGTCAGTATCCTCGGCGAAATCAGCGCGGTCATGGCAGAACAAAAAGCTTTTCTCTGCGAGCTTGACGCCGGGATGGGAGACGGCGATCTCGGCATAACGATGAGCAGTGGCTGGGCGGCCGCCGCCCAAACGGCAAAGACCGCCAAAGAAACCGATATCGGCAAAATACTTATGAAATCCGGGCTGAAAATGTCCTCCGCCGCGCCGTCGACCATGGGGACTCTTCTCGCTTCCGCTTTGATGGAAGCGGGAAAATCGCTTTCGGGGAAAACGCTGCTTGGAACTTCGGAGTTGTCAGAGCTGCTGACGGGACTCTGCGCCGGAATCACGAAAAGGGGCCGCTGCGCCCCGGGCGACAGGACTGTTCTCGATTCTATCTGGCCCGCCGCCGAAGCCGCAAAACAGCTCGGCTCCGCCGTATCTTTGAAAAAAGCGGCGGCGGTTATCCGGGACGCCTCAAAAAAGGGACTCGAGAACACAAAAGAGATGCTCCCGAAATTCGGAAGGGCCGCGGTTTTTGCCGAAAAAGTCATAGGCAGGCAGGATCAGGGCGCGACGGCGGGATTTTTGATTATCGACGCGATCTGTAATTATATCGAAAAAGGAGAAAAAACATGAAAACAATAGAACTGGGAAACGGAGTAAAGCTGAGCGAAATATCGCTTGGCGCGGGGGCATTGGGCTCAAAAAACCCCGATATTGAGGAAAGATGCTTCAAAATAATGGACTTGTATTTTGAGCTCGGCGGCCGAAGTTTCGATACGGCAAGGATGTATTCGGGAGGTGACTGCGACGTTTCACTCGGGAAATGGCTGAAAAGCCGCAAAGCGAGAGCTGAAGCGGTTATTGTCACCAAGGGCAGTTTTCCCGACCACGGGAGCATGTTTGTGTCGAGATTATCGCCTGATGAAATCAAGGGAGATTTGGATTTGTCGCTTGAAGCTATCGGAATTGATTTTTCCGATTTGCATATACTTCACAGAGACGACGTAAAAAAACCCGTCGAGGAAATTGTCGATTCATTGGATGATCTTGTAAAGTCCGGAAGAGCGCGCGCTGTCGGCGTGTCAAACTGGGCGGCGACAAGAATCATACAGGCAAACCAATATGCGAAATCCGCGGATAAAAGCCCCATCGTATGCGCCCAAATGCACTACAGCCTGGCATTGACGACGTCGCCGACGAGCGGGGATATAACCCACGTAATTTTAAATGAACCTGATTTGAGCTGGTTTGCGGAAAGTCAGATGGCGCTGATGGCGTTCGGCCCGCAGGCGAGGGGCTGGTTTGTAAAAAGGGCCGAAGGAAAAGAACCTATGGCAAGCCCGCTTCGATATTATGATTTATTGCCGGAAAATCACAGACGGTTACAAAGACTGCAAAAGCTTTCAAAAGAAACGGGCTACAGCTTGTCGGCGATAACAACGGCATATGTGCGCGACAGCGGATTGAATTCTTCGCCGCTTTGCTCATATTCGAGCGAAGAGCAACTAAAGGACAGTTTCGGGGCGTTGAAATTCAATTTGACAAATGACCAAATCAGGTATTTGCAGACAGGCGAGTGAAAATATGAAAGGTCGATACGTAACCTTTCTTGATTTCGCGAACGGTCAGACTTTTTTGAAATGCCATTTGGAGCCCGAAAAACGATAATAAACCAAACCCAAGCGCAAGCACATATCTATAAGAGCGGCGCACCATGCTCCCATGACCCCCAACCCGAAAACATATACGGCCACTATGCTGAAAACGGGGCGGATAAACGTGACGCAAATAATCATAACTATCGCAACGTAAAAATTATCTCCCGCCCCGCGGAGACACCCCGAAACCACCACCGACGAAGTCTGGGGAGGCTGAAAAAGCGCCACTATCAGCATCAAATTTACCGCTGTGCCGAACGCGACTGCGTTCGCAGGGTCGCTCTTTACCAAAAAAATGGATATCAGCGGAGCCCTGAACGCCACGATACAACAAGCAAGCGTAAGACTCATGATAAGCGACAGTCTCTGCGCGCACTTGCCGTATACAGTGGCAAGGTCAGTTCGTTTTCTCCCCAGCATTTGTCCCACAAGCGAAGTTCCGGCAACGGCAAGCCCGTTGCCGAAATTGAACGAAAATCCCAAAAATTGCATGGCGACCTGATGCGCGGCAAAGACGGCGGTGCCGAGTTTGGCCACAATTACGGCATATATAAAAAACCCTATGCGCTGCCCTATCTGTTCTATCACGGAGTTTCCGCCCACTCTTAAAATTGATTTGATCGTATTTTTATTGAGCCGCCAGTTGTCCCTGATGGAAATATGTAAAAAGAAATTGTCGGCATTGCCCCGGATGAGGGCGAATGCGCTGATAAAAAATCCCACGCAGAATCCGATTCCGCTGGCCCACGCGTCTCCGGCCACGCCCAATTTCGGGAAGCCCAAGTTGCCGTAGATGAAGCAGTAATCGAAAAATACGTTCGCCACGTTTGCCGCGATATTGGCGACCATGGTTATACGGGTGTTTCCGACTCCGCGCTGGGCGGCGTTAATGCACATCGTGAGCGCGTTGACAGGCAGGAAATAGACGATTATGCGAAAATAATCGTCCGCCATTTGTATCGTGTCCGCCTGCGCTCCGGCTATCAGCATCAAGCGGCGGGAAAACAGGAGCGTGAGCGCCATGACGACAAAAGAAAGCCCCAAAACGAGCACAAGCGCGTTGCGCAGAGTGAGATTGGCGGCATCCGGCCGGTTCTCGCCTTTGCGCCGGGCGACGATGGCGGTGACCCCGACATTCAGCGCCAGAAACATGGAAAGCATTATCATGTTCGGCTGACCCGCAAGCCCGACAGCGGCTATCGCCTCGAAACCCAGCCGGCTCACCATTATGATATCGACGGAGCCGATGAGCGACACGAATACCATTTCAACAATAGAGGGAACCGCTATTTTTAGAAGATCCGAATACGCGTCTTTTGTTTTCGGCAGTTCCCCGCGGACATGTTCGGGTTTGACCATGCTGCCCACGGAAAAGATTCTTTTTATTATATTCATGTAATCTTTGCCGGACTATTTCTTCCCTGACCGATCTCCGCGCCTTGTTTTATGAGCGTATTTTGCAAATGTTTCACATCGAGCTTCCGCGCGTTTGCGCCGCTTTTGGCGGCCAGCGCCCCGGCTGTGCCCGCCGCCTCGCCGATTGCGAATATATGCGCCATTGCCCGCCATGATTCGTAAGCTATCTGGTCGCTTGACATACAACGTCCCGCCACCAACAGATTATCTATGTTCTTCGGCACCAAACAACGGTAAGGTATGTCGTATCCCTCATGCGTCAGAAAACGGCGGTATCCGAAAGAATGTATCACGGGATTAACTCCCATTGCGACGGAATCGTCAAAAATATGTCCGTTTAAAACGTCGTCGCCCGTGATTTTGTATTCACCCTCGAAAAAACGCGTCTGTCGAATCCCTATCAATGCGCCCGTGTCGATGATATTGGCTCCGGCGAGTCCCGGGTCAGACTTTTGTCTCTCTGCAAAGTGTTCGTAAATGCCGAGCCTGACTTTGATTTCGCTCTGCGTCAGTTCGTCCGCGTCCGCGCAGTTGGCAGGTCCGGGAGACGGTCCCCACAGAACCATCGTGTCGTCGATGATACAGCCGCCCGTTTTTGTATCTGCCGGAAATCCCGTGACTTTATACATCAGGCAGTCGTTGAGCCGTGAAGCCTCGTCACTTTTGGTCTGCCAATACGGTACGCCGGAACGGAAAGCGACGTCGCCGTCGCCGCTCGCGTCGATTACGGTGTCGGCGAAAATGGCGAGCCTTCCGGATTTGTTTTCCACAATTATCCCTTTGAGCTGCCGATCTTCGAGAATGACGTCGGAAAAATATGTGTGGAACAGGATTTTAACCCCTGCGTCCACGGCCATTTTCAGCGTCAAATATTTGAACTTTTCCGTGTCAAAAGCGTAGTTGTACGATAAATCTCCCTTTGTGTCGGAACGCCGGCGTGATTCATACGCGTTGCGCGATTTTTCCGCGCCGCCAATTTCCAACAGCCTGAGAACCAATTCTTCGCCGAGCCCTTTTGTTGTTTGAATCCCGTCAGGTGTGACTTGATTGCGGAATCCCACTATGTTCGCCATCAGCGACGCGGTTGCCGTCCCTCCGAAGTACGGGAACCGCTCCACAATCAACGTGTCCGCGCCGTTGCGAGCGGAAGCGACCGCCGCGGACCAGCCCGCCACGCCGCCGCCCACGACGATGACGTCAAACAAACCATATACGCTGAGTTCTTTTTGTTTTTCGAGGTATTTCATAAAAAAACCATTCTTTCTTTTTGTTCCGGCACTGACATCAAGAATCCGGTTGGAAAATATACATTTTCCGTATTGTACCACAAAATTTTGAATAATTAAAGAACAAGCTTCAGAAAAGTATTGCAAATCATGGCATGACATGATATAATGGTGTAAATCATAAAAAGGGGGAACGACCCGCATGTCATGGACTAAATTGGATCGCGTGATGGCTGCGTTATCCGGGGAAATGCCCGACAGAACGCCCATCTTTGATTATATGATAAATGACCGTGTTTTTGAGCATTATCTCGGACGTTCTATCATACCGGGGGAACAGGCCGCCATATTGCAGGCGACGTCAAAATTCCTGGATCTTTGCCACCCGATGCCTGCGGCGTATGAACCGCATGAAGAAACTCTCCCCGACAAAACGCGCCGCGTGTTCGAGCGCTGGATGGTATGGGATGTATATCCGAAACGCGGCGGCGAAGAAATGGTTCTTTCTCTAAAAGACGGGATTGAACAGTTGGAAAGCGCAAATAACCGGCATTTTTCGGATAACGATGATGCGGCAGCATGGAAAACGGAAGAAGAACAAAAGCATATATGGGCCGGGGATATGGTATATATCAGCCTCGGCCTGGGGCTTCCCATACTTCCGGGAAGGACAATCGAAGAAAATTCGTTTTACTTGGCCGATTGTCCAAAACTGTGCAAACAGTGGAACCGGCTGGGCACCCAATCCGCATTGCGTATGGCGGAATCGCACGCGCGGGAGTCTTCGTCGCCGGTGGCAATCATATGGAACGACTTCGCCATGAAAGGCGGCCTCATATATCCGCCGCGGGTTCTGGATGAATATTTTTTTCCGGGATTGCATGAAATGGTCTCAATATTGCACGCGAACGGCATAAAAGCGATATTTCACTCAGACGGGGATGTAAGCAAAGTTTTTGACCGTTTGGTCGACTGCGGAATCGACGGGTTTAATCCGCTGGAGATTTCAGCGGGAATGGAAGTTTCGGATTTTGTCGGGAAATACGGAAAAAAAGTGACGCTTGTCGGAGGAATGGACGCTGTGAACGTGTTGGCGTTTGGCACGCCGGAAACCGTAGCGAACGCAACGAAAAAGCTGATAAGCGAAGCGGGGAAAAACGGGCGGCTGATTATCGGCTCGTCATCGGGCCAACTCGACAACAGCATGCCCTTTGAGAATATCATGTCGTATTTCAATACGGTCCAAGAACACAAAAATTTTTAGTTTAAGAGGAGGCCGGGTATTATTATGGTAAAGATCAGTATAATAGGGGCGGGGAGCGGATGTTTTTCCATCGGATTGGTGCGCGAGCTCTGCGCGTCAAAATATTTGTCGGGCAGTACCGTGAACTTAATGGACATAAATCAAGAACGACTGACCGCAGTACACGAGTTATGCCTGCGTTTCTCTAAGGAAATCAGCGGCAGTTTGCATTTTGAAAAAACACCCGACCGTGCCGAATCGCTGAAAGACGCGGATTTTGTCATCAACACGGCGTTGACGGCTCCGCATCAGCGCCTGAAAGACGGCTGGGAAATCGCGGACCGGTACGGTTTTAAATTCGGCGGCAGTTACCACATAAAATACGACGAGGCGTTCTGGATAAATTTTTATCAGTTCAGATTTTTTGAATCGCTGACGCGGGATATTCTGACATACTGCCCGAATGCGTGGCATCTGATGGTGGCGAATCCGGTAATCTCAGGAACGACGCTTATACAGCGCAAATATCCGGAGGCCAAAATGGTCGGGTTGTGCCACGGTTACGCTCACGCGTATCATATAGCAAACAAACTCGGCTGTCCGGCAAAAGAAGATCTTACATATCAGATAAACGGCCCGAATCATTTTGTATGGCTCAATAAAGGAAGTATCGGGAACAGAGACTTTTTTGACGTGCTGGACGAATGGCTGAAAGAGAACGGAGAAAAGCCATATAACCGGAACACATGGCCGTTTTCGAAAAAATACGCGGACTTTTACCGCAGGCACAAAGTCATCGGCATCGGCGATACATTGAATTGGACGGGCGCTTGCTGGCCGTGGTTTTATCATACGGACGAAGAAACGGAAAAAGAATATTGCGACTTTTCGCCGACGGACGGCTGGAACGGATATTTCAACGGGGTGGGCAAGGCGGCGGAGGATATTATCGCTTTGTCAAAAGCCCCGGAGCGTCCGGTGAGCGGATTTCTCGGCGAAATCGGCACGGACGATTTGATGGTTCCATTGGTCGAATCATTAGCGTGCAATGTGCCGCGTCTGATGTTCGTCAATTTGTTGAACAGGGGCGGGCTCGCGCCGGGTATACCGGAAGACTTCGCAGTCGAGATTCAGGCGCTGTGCCAGCGCGGCGAAATACGCCCGATCAAAAGCGACCCGCTGTCAAAAGATATGATTGCATATATTCTGCGCGACCGCGTCGCCCCTGTGGAAATGGAACTTGAAGCATACCGCACAGGGCGTATAAATTTGCTCGAAGAATTGGTGCTGATGGACAAATGGGCAACCTCGGTAAAACAGGCGCGAAAATTTATCGGCGAAATACTCGATCTTCCGTATCATGCGGAAATGAAGGAATATTATAGATAAAAACAGGAAGGAAAAATTCAAAAAATGAAAATCATATCGATAAAAGCGACCGGCGACAATATAATTGTCAAAACAGACCAAAAAACAAACGCTTCCCTCAAAGTCATGTCCCCCGCGCTGCGGGAGGAAAAAATTTACGCAGTTTATGAGTTCAAAAATGAGAACTGCATAACCCTGCCGCGATGTATAAACGGAAAAGACGGGCTGTATTTGAAATATCTTCCGGACGGCGAAGGGGCGGGGGAGGGGATAAAGTACGTCAACGAGTATGATTTCACAAGCGAGAATGAGTATGATTATCCCGCAGCCGCCACAAAAAAGGGACTGCAGGTCGCAATGGTAAACGACGCGGTCGAGCTCGGCATAGGGCACGCCGCGCTGAATATAAACATAGGCAATTGCCTGCTACCGCATAAAACGGAAGACTGTATCACATATCTGCACGAGGGGAGAGAATATTACATATCGAAAAAAGAGATCTCCGCGCAGGACGCGAGAATAAAAGAACTCTCCGACCACGGCATAATCATAACGATGATACTCCTCAACGCAAAATCATGGGCAGGAGCCGATTTCCCGGCGGAAATGAGAAACGTTCTGATGCACCCCGATTACGACGACGAGGGGACTATATCCGCATTCAATGTCATGACGGAGGCCGGAACCGAAGCTTTTTGCGCATGGCTTGAATTCATCGCCGGGCGTTATACGCGCGAAGACCAAAAGTACGGGCGTATAGCCGGTTTCATAGTGTCCAATGAGATCAACAGCCAATGGGTATGGGGCAACGCCGGCGAAAAGACATGCGGGGACTATATGTACGAATATACCTCCGCTTTGCGCATGGCATATCTCGCGGGCATAAAAATGTATAAAAATATGCGCACATATATCTCGCTCGACCATTGGTGGACGGGAGCCCATGATGAGACTTCTCCCATGCGTTTCTACGGCAGCCGTTTCTGCCTTGAATATCTAAATAAGTATTGCGCGGCGGAAGGCGATTTTTGGTGGAACATCGCTTTCCATCCGTACCCCGAAAACCTTTTCTTCCCGGACTTCTGGAACGACGTCACGGCACAGTTCAATGATGACACAAAACGCGTAACATTCAAAAATCTCGAGGTGCTCAGGGATTTTCTGTATGAAAAACAAAACATGTACGGCGATATCCGCCGCCGCGTGATCCTCTCCGAGCAGGGATTCAACAGCCATTTCACGCCACACAGCGAGATATTGCAGGCGTGCGCTTACGGCCGCGCGTACAGGGCGGTGATGGAAATCCCCGAAATCGATTCGTTCATCCTCCACGCCCATTGTGACAACCGCTATGAATTCGGGCTCAATCTCGGCTTGTGGCGCCGCGAAAAGGAGAGTTCAAATATGGAAGCTCCCAAGCCCATCTACTGGGTTTTCAAGCAGATCGACCAAATCGACGAAAAAGGCGTCTATGGCTGGCAGCGGTATTAAAAAAATTTTTCATAAAAATATTTATGAAATAGAGGTGCATTATATAATATGAATTACAGGGAAAGAATATTGGCGGCAATCAATCATGAACTTCCCGACCATGTTCCCGCGCATGTCATAGTAATAGACGACATAGCTCCGTTTTTATCGCATCTGGGTTTTGACGACTGGGAAACGCTCTACGATTATTTGGGAATCGGCATGAGGCAGACGGGCGCGGGATATTCAAATACAAAGCCGGGGGTCAATCATTTCGGTACGTCGGGCGGGGGAAGCGATTACAGCACGTCGACCTTTGAGATACCTTTTGCCGGCGTCGAATCGACAGACGAGATAGAAAAATATGACTGGCCAAAAGCCGAAAACTGCGTTTTTGACCATATCCCGCCTTTTCTTGAAAAATACCGGGGAAAATACGCGACAATGATCAATGGCTGGAACCCGATATTTTGTCAGGTGCTGGATCTGTTCGGAATGGAGAATGCTTTGACGCGGATTTGCTTGGAACCGGAATTTATAGAAGCGGCGGTTTCGCATATTGAGGACTTTTATCTGGAATTTTATAAACGGCTGTTTAAAGCGGCTGACAAAAAAGCCGATATTTTTAACATCGGCGACGATTTCGCCACGCAGCGGGGAATGCTGATAAGCCCCGCGCAATGGCGCAGATATTTCAAGCCCAAATACAAAAAGATATTTGCCCTTGCCAAAAGTCATGGTCTTTATGTATGGTTTCATTCGTGCGGCGCAATAAGCGAAGTTTTACCGGATCTTGTCGATATCGGAATAGACGTTTGGGAAACGGTTCAGGTTCATCTTTCGGGCAACGAACCCGAAAAAATAAAAAGAAATTTCGGGCGGGACATCACGTTTTCCGGGGGAATAAACACACAGTCCACATTGCCGTACGGAACACCCGGTCAGATAAGAGCGGAAGTCAGGGAAAGAATAGAAATATTGGGAAAGGGCGGCGGTTACATTTGCGCGCCGGATCATCACATAAAGACCGACGTGCCGGTAGAAAACGCGCTTGCCATGTTCGACGAAATAAAAAATTTCAGATGTGGGGGATGTACGTTGTAATCATAAGCGGGTTAATTCCCCGCTGCTTGTAGCGTACCGCTGTAAATAATTTTTGCGGGCGGTTGCGAAGCGACCTGCGAGTCCGCCGTAATACACCGTAGCTCGCTGCGGTGATAGGTGGACGGAAGCAAAAATTTTATTCAACAAAAAAACTCGCGCCATTGATTTTTCAATGTTTATTAAATTTGTTTTTTAAATCTTCGAGATTTGCTTGACATTCTTCATCGATATAATACTTCACATTTTCCACATAGATTAAGAATTTTTCGGCAAAATCATCCGTAAAAACTGTCGTTCCGCTGTACGGGTAACGCGATTCGTTATTGTATTTGCGGCAAAATTTTACGGCTTCTGATAAATCTTGTGATGACGGATATTTATTTTTGATTGCATAATATAAATTGATAACGTCATGCGTAAATTCAAATTCTTGAGCTTCAGGGACGCGGTTCATGACGGATTTTAAATAAAATTTTACAGCCAAACATGAGGCATAAATAGAATCGGCATAAAATCCCGCGTCTTTTGTTAATTGAGCCACTTTTTGTTTATCTTCAGCCAATTTGTAATATTCCACTCAAATCAACCCCTTCTTGCTCAACGGCTTTTTGTATCATTCCTAT
Source organism: Oscillospiraceae bacterium (assembly GCA_009785015.1). Next base: position 18,843 of record WQXD01000036.1, read on the forward strand.
AACATTTTTAAACTGTTCATATTCTTCTTCCGACTTGAGCAAAATATCATTTTTTACATACCCTTCGCCTAACGTCGGAAGGCTGTCAAAAATTATGTTGAATTCTAAATCTATCGGCACTTTATGTTTTGTCAGCACAAACAAATCTACATCACTATTCAACGTGGCGTTTTCTTTCGCGCAACTTCCAAACAAATAAATTTTGCTTAAGCAATCAAATTTACGAATATTTTTTAAATATCCTTCAATAAATTTTTTATGAATATCAGGAATCGTAAGCTCGTCAAGGGAATTTATAATACGCATTTAAAATACCTCACCTTTTCCGCAGCACAAAATATTTCTTTCTTCCATTATAATCCCTTTTTCGTTTTTAGTCAAGGGATTTTCTGTGAATTTCCGGGCAAAAAGAGGAAGAATGATTTTTATTGTGTTCTCATCGACGTAACCTTTTTACTAACTTTACTACCTCATACCACAGCACCGAAACCACCGCTAATCCGAACATAGTGATGAATTGTCCCGCCGTGAGGGGGGCAAGTTTTAAAAAGCCGCCAATCGGGGTATAGAGAAACAGGAACAAAGCCGCCATGACCGCGATATTGACTGTCCACATGACTTTATCTTTGGACAAACGCCTGATTGACGTAAAAATATTGTCGATGTCGGAACTGTTGCATTGAACCAAGAACAGGTTTGCAACCATGATAACGCCGATGCCCATTGTTCTCGCCGCGTTCGCGTTGTTCGGGTCTGCCGACAGCATGAAATAATATGAACCGAAAGATGCCGCAAATATCGTCAAGCCTTGCGTAACGCTTTTTAGCATCGTACCCCATGTTAAAATTTTTTTCTTCGGATTGCGCGGGTTGCGTTCCATTATATCGTATTCGGCGGGTTGCCGTTCCAGTACAATGGAACAAGTCGGGTCGATTATCAATTCAAGCAAAACAACAAGCATGGGCAAAAACAATAGGGAAGCGGGATTTATCCCCAACGCCGGAGCAAACAACGCCGCCAACGCTATCGGAATATGTACAGTGAACACATATCCTATCGCCTTGCGGATATTATCGAAAATACGCCGCCCGTCTTTTATTGTTTCTACAATAGTTGTAAAGTTATCGTCCAAAAGGATTAAGTCCGCGGCTTCGCGGGAAACCTCGCTTCCGCGCTTGCCCATGGCAACGCCTATGTCGGCATACTTCAAAGCGGGGGCGTCGTTCACGCCGTCACCCGTCATGGCTACGACTTCGCCATTGTCTTTGAACGCCTTGACGATACGCATTTTGTGTTCGGGTATGACACGGGAAAATATGCCGGCTGTTTTAACGCTTTCGCGCAATTCCCCGTCCGTCATTTTTTCAAGCATATCGCCTGTGACAATTTTATCGTGGTTCTTCATACCGATTTTTTTTGCGATGGACGCGGCGGTTATTCCATTGTCGCCCGTTATCATCACAACCCGGATACCCGCTTTGTAACAAGCGGCTATGTCGGCTTTAACCGATTTCCTCGGCGGGTCGGCAAGCCCAATCAAACCGCA